>JAFWBN010000030.1 GCA_017507075.1 Alistipes sp.
GCACCTGTTGTAAAAGGAGCCTCAGTAAAAGCAAAGATTCTTAGACACCTAAAGGATGACAAAGTCCTCGTGTTCAAGAAGAAGCGCAGAACCGGTTATCAGAAATGCAACGGTCACCGTCAGTATCTGTCGCAGATTTTAATTGAAGAGATTGTTGCATAACCTTAAAAATCGTTAGAGAAGTATGGCACACAAGAAAGGTGTAGGTAGTTCGAAGAACGGACGCGAGTCAGAGAGCAAACGACTCGGTGTAAAGCTTTATGGTGGTCAGGTAGCGAAGGCAGGCAACATTATCGTTCGTCAGCGCGGTACTGTACACAACCCAGGTGAGAATGTTGGTATGGGCAAAGACCATACACTCTTCGCTTTGGTTAACGGAGTGGTTGTCTTCACTAAGAAGGCTTCAGGTAAGAGTTATGTAAGTGTTACTCCACTTGCATAAATGATTGTAAAGTTTTGAGCAGGAAAACACTCAATAAATTGAGTGTTTTCTTTTTTTTTACTATCTTTGTGCAAACCTAAAACATATCAACAATGAAAAGAACCATTATCACAACACTTCTTGTGCTTTTTTGCGTTAGCAGTGTAATGGCTTGGGATGGTCGTGGACACTCAGCAATAGCCTACATCGCAGAGAAGCATCTAACCAAACGCGCCAAAGCCAATATTGAGGGCTACCTAAATGGACGCTCTATTGTATATTATGCTGCTTGGATGGACTTTAACCGTACAGACCCTCCATTTGATATTACAAGAGATTGGCATGTGGATTACTGGACAGATGCGCACCGCACAGATGCAAACGGCAATCCAATGCCGCCATGCTCTGTATCTCAGATTAAGCGTATTGTCTCTGAGATGAGCGACCTTAGCAAACTAAGCGACTCTTTGATTAACCTTAACATCCGATTTCTTACCCATCTTGTGGGTGATATGCACTGCCCTGTGCATATAGACTTTCCGACCTCTCGTCCTATGAGAGTGGATGCAATTAACAGAAAAAATGTCAAGGTGCATGCCATGTGGGACGGTATGGTGATTGATGTAAAGCACAACAACACCTCGCCAAAGCTATTAGCCGACAATTTAGACATCTTCTCTGCCGAGCAGATTGCAGCCGTACAGCAGGGTACTCCTGATGATTGGCATATAGAGAACACTGCTTTCTCAAAGCAGGTTATCGAGATGATTCCTCAGAGTAAAAAACTCACCTACGACAACTACTTCAACAAAGCTATTAAGATTGCTGAAGACAGAATTACTGTAGCCGGATATCGTTTGGCTGCGATACTTAACTCTATTTTTGACAAATAAACACTACCAAAATGAGAAAATTTATCATCATTATAGCAGCACTGCTCTCAGTACAGAGTGCTTTTGCTTGGTCGCGCGCTATACACAATGCCATAGCTGCAATTGCTGACGACAATCTGACTGAGCAGGCAAAGCAAAACATAAGCAAAGCCCTTGGAGGACACAATATTATCTACTATGCACAGTGGATGTACGATGTAGCAGATAGTGAGGGTTATGCACAAACAAAAAATTGGCGTTCTGTTGCCTTCAACAAGACCAAACTTATCAGCGGAAAGAAGATAGCAAAACATCCTGAAAATATTGTCAACAGAGCCTGTGGTCTTGAGGCTTTGATTGCTGCCGTAAAGGCTATTGAATCGGGAAATCTAACAGAGCAGGAGTTAGCAAACAATATCCGATATATTGTAACCATTGTAGGCGATTTGCACTGCCCTACCCACTACATTTTTACCGATATGTTAGAGAAACGCAAGAGTTTCTACTACATCCCAGGAGATGACAAAAAGCACTCTTATGTAAACTATTGGGAGAACAGCTCTATTAGAGGTACATTTAGCTGGCGTACAAACGAGTTTGTTCATCAGTTAAGTCGCAAGACCCCTGAGCAGGTTGCTGCCATTACAAAAGGTTCGATAACAGACTGGATTGTTGGCAATGTACCGCTCTATCGTAGTGTTTTTGATATGGTAGAATCTGGCACTCGCTTCTCTAAAACAAAATTGAGACTGTGGCAAAACACAATGTATCCTATTGCCACTGAGCAGGTTGCGGTTGCCGGTTATCGTCTGGCAGCTATTCTGAACGGACTTTTTGACAACTCTGTAGCTAATGTAAAAACCAAATAACCGACTACTATGAAGAGATTTACAATATTTTTAGCAGTAATACTTATAATCGGCTGTAACACTGAGTGTTTTGCTTGGGGACGAGAGGGTCATGCAACCATTGCATACATAGCCGAAAGACACCTCACTCCAAAGGCTAAGGAGAATTTAGAGAAATGTATTGACGGGCGTTCAATTGTCTATTACTCCTCTTGGTTGGACAACCACCGCTCTGAAAATAAATCATGGGGTAAATTGAGTCATGTATGCCACTACAATATGCATACACTCAAGGCCATTGGTAAGCCTCATAAGTACATGAAATCATCTATAAGCAAACTCAAGAAGTACCGCACCCTTACCGATTCGGCTCTTAAGGTTACAATTTATCACTTTGTTCACTCTTTTGGAGACTATCACTGTCCGGGTCATGTTGCTCTGTATGATTGCACAGGCGAAAAACCTAAGAAGGCGCATACTTCAAGCTATGACATATATCTAAAGACCAAAAAGACCCGTTTTGGTTATCACACTCTTTGGGATAGCGGTATAATTCTGCAAAATCATCCTGATTGGGGCTATATGGATTGGGCTAATGCCATTGACAGCTCTATCTCTCAGGAGTATATTGACAAGGTTACAGCCGGAACTTGGGAGGATTGGTTGCAAGATGTTGCTACACGCACATACAAAGAGTACAAAATCTTTGACCGCGTACCTAAAAAGGATAAAAACACTCCTGACGACCAGCTATCGGTTGTTGACCGCCAGACGATGAACGACTATGGAGAGTTTGCAGCCGAGCAACTGCTTATTGGCGGTTTAAGGATGGCTAAACTATTAAATGAATTTTTTGGAGAGTAATGAGAAAGTTAGTAACCCTGCTATTTGTAGCCCTACTGCTGCCATATACAGCAATGGCTTGGGGCAGATTGGGACACAGAACTATTGCTGAGATTGCAGAGCGTAACCTTACACCAAAGGCAAAAGCAAACATTGAGCGTTACACAGGAGGCACACCACTCTGGCAACTCTCTTTATGGATGGATGAGGTACGCAATGACGAGCCTTACAAAACAGCTACTTCTGGATGGCATGCATCCATAGCCGATAGCGATTGCACCTCGCCACAAGTTGTGCGAGACCGCTATCGTGATGCTAAAGATGGTGTAACGGCAATGTACGACTTTAGGGAGCAGTTAAAAAACTATCGTCAGATGCCGGACTCGGCTGTTCTTGTAGCCCTTAAGTGTATGGTGCATATTGTCGGAGATTTTCATTGTCCTGGTCATCTGCGCTATGTAGATGCCGAAAACAAGGGTCGCTTTGCAGTTCTATTTTTCGGCAAGAAGACCGATTTGCACAAGGTATGGGATACAAGTGCTATTACACGATACCGTCAGAAGTGGAATCACACAAAGTATGCCGACCATCTTAACACTTTGAGCAAAAAGGAGATAAAACAAATCACTAAGGGTTGGGCCCAAGAGTGGTTTGAAGACGCAGCAAGAGATATTCGACCTGCTCTCTATTGGGTATATGACGGTAAAGAGATTGAAAAGCTCGATGACAAATTTCTGCAAAAAGGTGGTCCTCTTTGTGAGCAACAACTACAGAAAGCGGGTTACAGATTGGCAAAAGCATTAAACGAAATATTCAAATAGCATGAAAAAACTATCTATTCTCACACTTGTTGCCCTACTGCCAGAGTTGGTAATGGCCTGGGGCTACATTGGCCATAAGGCCATTGCCGAGATTGCCGAGCGCAACCTTACACCAAAGGCAAAAGCAAACATCGAACTCTACACCAAAGGCACTCCACTGCATGAGTATTCTCTTTGGATGGACGAGGTTGTTGCAACTCCGCCATACAAGAAGGCTTTGGCAGGTTGGCACGCCTCTATTGCAGATGTTGACTGCACATCTCCAAAGGTTGTCAGAGACCGTTATCGTGGTGGCAAGGATGGTGTAACAGCTATGGAGACACTACGCCAAGAGCTTAAAGAGTATAAGACTCTGAGCGACTCTACAGTCCTTACAGCCATTAAATGTATTGTGCATGTTGTTGCAGACTTCCACTGCCCTACACATGTGCGCTATGTGGATTTGCACAACGAGGGTAAATACCCCGTAACCTTCTTAGGCGAGCGTTGGGACTACCACGCAGTATGGGATACAGGTATTGTAGAGGCTTATCACAAGGGCTGGGACTTTGTAAAGTATGCAGAGCATCTGAATACACTCCCAAAAAGCGAGGTTAAAAAGATTACCAAAGGTTGGGCTCAAGAGTGGTTTGAGGACTCAGCAACTCAGGTTAGACCTATTATATATTGGGTTGTGAACGATGGTAAGAAAATCGAAAAACTTGACAACAAGTTTGTTGACAAGTGCGGTCCGCTTGCAGAGAAACAGATGCAGAGAGCAGGCTATCGCTTGGCTAAGGCCCTAAACGAGATTTTTGGCAAATAGAAAACCTAAAAACAGATAAACAAGATGAAAAGATTTATTTTTTCGCTGCTTGCACTGATTCCTTTCCTTGCAACAGCGCAGTACAACCCAGAGACCTTCCGCACACCTGTTGCAAAGCCTGTACAGCGTCCTGAGTTTGTTTTACCTCAGGTAAATGGTTACAATATCTACAAAACAGACCTCCACACTCACTCTATCTACTCAGATGGCGAGGTTACACCTGCTTTCCGTGTTCGTGAGGCGTTCTATGATGGTCTTGATGCTGTTGCAATTACTGAGCATATCGAGTATCGCCGTATTGAGGGTAAGATGCTCCGCTTCTTGAAGGGCTATACTGACAATAAGGTCGTAAAGGCTAAAAACTATAACCTTATTGAGAAGGCTGCCGACAAGACAGGTATTCTTGCAGACCTAAACTACCCTGTAGAGGAGGCTGTTAAAGAGGCTAAAAAGTACGGTATTCTTGTTATCCCTGGTGCAGAAATTACCCGTGAGCCTGTAGCTATAGGACACTACAACGCACTATTTACAAAGGATAACAACGCTATCTATGACGCAGACCCACTTCAGAGCATCAGAAATGCCCGCGCTCAGGGTGCGCTTATTCAGCACAACCACCCAGGATGGCGTCGTACAAGCTGCGCAAAGACCGAGTTTGAGAAGAAAGCATACGCCGAGGGTCTTATTGACGGTATCGAGATTGCAAATGGTGGCTCACTCTATATGCCAATTATCGAGCGCGCACGCGAGGATAACCTCTTTGTTGCTGCAAACACCGATATTCACCCTACTACTGCAGAGTATTACGCTTCAAAGGGTCAGCTGAGAAATATGACTCTTATCTTTGCAAAAGAGTGTACTTTGGAGTCGCTTCGTGAGGCTCTTGAGGCTAAGAGAAGCCTTGCATACTCAGGCGGTTATATCTCAGGTGGCGAGCAGTTGCTCAAAGACCTCTTCCTTGCATCTGTAAAGGTTGAACTTATCAGCACAGATAAGAAGGGTAATAAGAAGTTTACCCTTAAAAACAACTCCTCTTTCGCTTACCAGATTAAGACCAGCAAAAATGCAAACCCTATGTTCTTGGAGCCGTTCCAGAGTCTGCTCCTCAGCATGGGTAACAATGACAACTATAAGGTTATTGTTGTAAATATGCTCTGTGGCGACAATCTTAATCCTGTTGTAGAGATTCCTGTAAAATAACAGGTACAAACACACATAATGTGCGCAAAAACTAAAATCCGGCGTAAGGCATTGAGCCTTACGCCGGATTTATGCTTTGCAGAGGGGATTTTAAGGAGCGCGAAATGGCAAATAACAGCAAATAACAATAAATGACAGCGGGCTAAAGCCCTTAATACTGCGCGCAAAGCGCGCTATTCTATGCCATTGAGGGCTGAAAGCCCGTTGCTATTCTATGTCATTTGGCATTACTCTGCGCGCGCTGACCTTAGTGTCTCTAAGGACTCTAGAGTCTCTAAGGTCTTTAGGGACGCGCGCCAAGATTAAGGTACCCATCCGCTAAATTAGAGTACCCATTTGTGCTTAGAAGGGCGTAGATGCCATGCTCGGCAAAAAAATCCCGACAGCACTACGCTTATATCTTGCACCAATTTGTCGTCAGAGTGCGACAGGTACGGTATATCGTGAAAAATCCCTGGATAGGACATACTTTAGCGTATTTCCTATTCAGGGATTTGAGGGATGTGCCGTAGATGTCGTGCTATGACGACAAATTCTTAAAATTCAACAAATATCTGCACAGGATAATGATCTGAAGGCAGATGCACCCCACGATGCTCGGCAGAAATCTCCTTTGGGGCGTCGCGGAGTTCGCTTTCTGAACCATTTTGGTTGCTCCAATAGTGGTATGTGAGTATGCCATATCGTTGAACATCGCAGCCTGCAACAAAGATATGGTCTATGCGTTTATCGGAGTGTGTGCCGACCTTAAAGTTATTAAATGTGCCTGCAGGAGCATACTTTACAGGTGCAAGCAGATAGGCATCTTTAAGTAGTCCACTCTCTGCGAAGGTATTATATGCGGGGCTATTTTGAGCCACATTAAAGTCGCCTGTAAGGATTACCCTTGCATCTTTGCCACACAACTCTTTAATCTTTGCGATAACCAACTTTGCACCCTCAATGCGGGCAACCTTACCCTTATGGTCCATGTGAGTATTGAAGAACCAGAACTTCTTTTTTGTCAGCTTATCTTTGAAATATCCGTAGCTGCAGACTCTTCGGCATGCTGCATCCCAACCAAAAGAGACCTCATTAGGAGTCTCTGAGAGCCAGAAAGTGCCACTTTCAAGCACCTCAAAACGCTCTTTACGGTAGAATACGGGGCTATATTCGCCCTTTGTCTTACCATCGTCTCTTGCAACGCCGATATATCCATAATCGGGTAGTCGGCTGAGCATATCTTCCAATTGGTCATGGCATACCTCTTGTGCGCCGAAGATATCAAAAGCACTAAACGCCACAAGGTCGCACATAATATCCCTGCGAGAGGTCCAACCGTCGCCATTTTTGTAATCTACCTTTGAGTGCATCCTAATATTATAAGATGCCACATTTAGAGGTTGCGCCCAGAGCGAAAATGAGGCCACAGCCAAAAGAGCTAAAGTGAATAATTTTTTCATAACTGTTCTATGTGTATAAATATTTCAGAATCGAAATTTAGTTGGGGTCTATTCTCAAAAATACCAAACAGTGCCGAGCCTGAGCCTGACATTGACGCGTAGAGTGCGCCACTATTTATAAGTTGTTCCTTAAGAGATGCAAGCAGTGGATGGGTAGTGAATATATGTCTCTCAAAGTCATTTTTAACTCTACCCTGCCATCTGTCAATAGGTTGCTGTATCTGCTCTGCAAGCGAAAGAGCAGGCACTGCAGGGATAACACCGGAGTATGCCTCGGCAGTAGATACTCCCTCCTGAGGTTTTACCACAACAAGCCATAAACCTGAGAGTGGCAACTCAACAGAGGTCATTATCTCTCCCCTGCCGCTACACAGCTGAGGGGTATTTCTAACAAAAAAAGCGGTATCACTACCAAGAGTTGCCGCGAGAGTTATTTTCTCTGTTTCAGATAAATTCAGCGAGAAAATCTCGTCCATTGCAACAATTACAGCCGTAGCATCGCTACTACCTCCACCAAGACCTGCGCCGAAAGGTACTCTTTTTTCAAGATGTATTGCCACATTTGGGGTGTTATACCTGCTCTTAATCAGCTTTGCAGCCTTTATGCAGAGGTTTTTTTCAGGCTCGCAGTCGATAACAATGCCACTTTGGGTAAATGTCATCTCTTCAGATGGCACAACCTCAACAATATCATAGAGTTCCTTTACGGGGAACATTACCGTACTGAGGTCATGAAAGCCGTCTGCCCTGCGCCTAAGCACATCTAATCCGATATTTATTTTACAATTTGCTTTTACTACCATACTACAAATGTAGGAATTTTGCACCAAGAAAACAAGAATTTGTAGCAGTTTTCTCTGAAATTGAAACGATATTACAAATTTTTACTATCTTTGTAGTTTGAATAAGAATTTTAACTAAAAACAGAGAATATTTTATGAAACAGATTTTTTTCGCAGCTGCTGCACTGCTTTTCGCTATCAGCTGCAACAACCAGGGAGCCACTTCTAACACAACAGCTCAGGATGCTCAGCCAAAGAGCACAGTAGGCGCGACAGACCTTGCTTTTGTACGCGCAGAGGCTGTATTTGCAGAGTCTGACATCTTCAAGACTGAGGGTGTAGCTTTGCAGAGCAAAAATGAGAAGGCTCAGACCTCTCTTGCACAGAAAGAGCAGAAGCTCCAGAACGAGCTTGTTCAGCTTCAGGAGAAGTATCAGAAGGGACTCATTACAACTATCGAGGCTCAGAGAAAAGAGCAGGAGTTGCAGAAGAAGATTGCCTCTTATCAGGAGTCTGCACAGAAGCAGATTCGCGCTCTTGAAGAGGAGAACGCTGTATTCCAGAACCGTATGGGCGACTTGCTCCAGCGTGCTATTCAGGAGATTAACGCAGATAAGACTTACAAGATGATTGTAAATGCGTCTGCACTTCTTGACGGTGCTGAGGAGCTTGATATTACATCTATCGTACTTGCAAAGGTAAACGAGCTTTACGCTGCTGACAAAGCTGCTGCAAAATAGCAGAACTTAAAAATAGGATAGTATGGGCTTCATCCCCTTTACACTGATTGACTTTATAGATATATTCCTTGTGGCAAGCCTGATGTTCGGCATCTATCGCGCTACAAGGGGTACAAGTGCGCCATATATATTCTTCGGCATTATAATCATCTGTATTGCCTGGGTGATGGTGCGCGCACTGAATATGGAGTTGCTCTCAACAATTCTTGGGCAGGCAATCAGCGTGGGTGTGATAGCTCTAATTATCATCTTTCAGCCGGAGATTCGTCGATTTCTACAGCTTATAGGCATGCGACAAAAGGAGTTTGACTTTATATCCAGAGTCTTATCCTCTTCGCGCAAAAAAGAGGAGATAAACACCTCTCCTATAGTCTCGGCATGTCTTGACATGAGCGAAAGCCGCACAGGTGCGCTGATTGTAATCCGCCAAAGAGACGATTTGCAGTTTATTATAGAGGGAGGTATTGCCCTTGATGCAAATGTATCGGTGTCGCTGATAAAAAATATATTCTTCAAAAACGCTCCGTTGCATGATGGAGCTGTGGTTATAGAGGGTAGCAGAGTTGTGGCGGCAAAGTGTATTCTTCCTGTAACGCAATCTGATGTTCCAAAAGACTATGGTACTCGCCACCGCGCAGCTATAGGCATAAGTGAACTTACTGATGCTGTTGTTGTGGTGGTTTCAGAGGAGACAGGCAGTATATCTATTGTCAAAAGCGGTCAGATAAAGCATAACCTCGACCCGCAAAAGTTCCCAACTGCACTAAAGAAGATTCTCGGACAGAAATAGTTTGTCTGATATAAAAATCGGCATGGGTCATCATCCATGCCGATTTTTGTATCTATAAAGTTTGAATTTATCTGTGCCACTTCAACACCATGGCAGTTCTCGCAGTATTATATATTTTAATATAGTGGTGCATTGTGCCCTCTTCATCTTTAACAGAATAAGAGAAGTGTTCGCCTCCCACACTATTGCGACCTTGACCTCCAAAGCGGGTATCGTCTGTAGTAAGTTCTACGGTATATTTACCGGCTCGAGGAACTTCGGTAATATAGTCAGGGATTGACGCCTCAGGATGCCAATTAAAGACAAAGAGCAGGTTGCGATGCGAGAAGACAAGTGTCTTATTATCATAATCGGTATTCCACTTCCACGGATAGCCATTTTGCAGCACTCTATTTCTCTTTACAAGGCGAATCATTGCCCTATCGAAATCTCTGAGCTGAGAGTATCTCAAAAATCCGTTCTTTGCCAAAGACCACTGTCTGCGAGCATGGGCATAGCTCCAATTATTACCCTCGCGAGGGAAATCTATCCACTCAGGGTGTCCAAACTCATTACCCATAAAATTGAGGTAAGCATCACCACCTGTGGAGATAGTCATCAGTCTAATCATCTTATGCAGTGCCATGCCGCGCTCAACAATAAGATTCTCTGAGGCACGATTCATGGCAAAATACATCTCTTTATCCATCAAACGGAAGGCTATGGTCTTATCGCCCACAAGAGCCTGGTCATGCGATTCTGCATAAGCCACAGTCTTAACACCAGGAAGGCGTGAGGTCATTATACCCCACATCTCGTCCAGATTCCAATCCTCGTCTGGTACATCTTCGAGTAGCTTAATCCAGAAATCAGGTATTGCCATGCCCAATCGATAGTCAAAACCTATACCACCGTCATCTATAGGATTACACATGCCAGGCATACCGCTAACATCCTCGGCAATAGTTATAGCATTAGGATTTATAGAGTGTATCAGTTTGTTGGCAAGGGTCAGATATATCAGGGCATCACGATTTACCCCCTCATCAAAAAATTTCTCTCTGCAATCGAAATCTGTATAGCCGTGGTGGTGGTAAATCATCGATGTTACACCATCAAAGCGATAACCGTCAAAGTGGAAACAATCCATCCAATACTTGACATTAGAGAGCAGGAAGTGTTCAACCTCACGCTTGCCGTAGTCAAAGGTCTTAGAGTCCCAATACTGCTGATAACCTGCTCCACCCTCCTTTGAGTAGTGGTGCTGTGAGCCATCGAGTTCATTTATGCCCTCGTTAAGATTTTTGACATAGTGAGCATGAACAATATCCATAATTACGGCAATACCCATAGAGTGCGCCTTGCGAATTAGCGATTTTAACTCCTCAGGAGTACCAAAACGCGACGAAGGAGCAAAGAAATTGGAGACATGATAACCAAAAGAGCCATAATATGGATGCTCAGCTATAGCCATAACCTGAATAGCATTGTAACCGGCACGACGCACCTCTGGCAAAATTTTGGTCTCAAACTCACGGTATGTTCCAACACCCTCCTTTTCTTGCGCCATACCTACATGGGTCTCATAGATTAGCAACGGAGAGCATTTTGCCGCCGAAAAATTATCGCCACTCCAATCAAAAGGCTGTTCAATCCAGAACTGAGCAGTATAATCCTTAGTCTGTTCATCTTGCACAACCCTTGTGGCGTATGCAGGAATACGGTCAAGCCATCCATTTGCTCCGTGAATATGCAGTTTGTAGAGTGAGCCGTGAGTAAGTCTGTAACTATACATGGCATCAGGCAGAAATATACTCCAAACACCATTTGTATCCCTATTTAGTCGCAACTGTGTTCGTTGCCATCCATTAAAATCTCCAAAGATATATACATCGTACGCCTCTGGCAGCCACTCTCTGAACCACCAACCGCACATTGTATCATCATACTGCCAACCGTAATATTTATATCCATTAGCATAATCAACAATAGAGCCGCTGCTGCTACAAATAGCCTCTAAACGAGACTTGTAGAGATTGTGTCTGTACTCAATCTCTCCCTCAACAGGCTTCAGCCACTCATCGGCTGCAACCATACGCAAACTCTCTTTTTCTGCCATAGCAATTTGTTTTTATAGTTATACTCAACAAATATACAATTTTTCCCTCAACAAAGCAAACAAACTTTTCTAAAAGTATTCACAATTAGCCTAAAAGGAGATATAATATGAAATAACAATAAATGACAGCGGGCTAAAGTCATGAATGTTGCGCGCGCGGACTTTAGGGTCTCTAAGGTCCTTAGGGACGCGCGCCCAAATTAAAGC
>JAFWBN010000031.1 GCA_017507075.1 Alistipes sp.
GAGTCATATACTACAACCATCAATATTCTGACAGATACAAGTAAAGAGAATGTCAGAAGCATATCAAATAGGATAAGTAATGGGAGCACCTTAGACTTAAATCCAAGAATTAGAACAACTCCTGCAACCATAATTGCCTCTTTTATAAGAGTTGCAGCTCCTAATTTCCAAATGTCGCCAATCGTACTGTGTCTAATGATAATACGATGTGTACGCATCAGAAGTACGGCTATAACAGTAGCGACAATGTTGATGCTTACAACCTGTAAAACATAGTGCATAGGTATTGATATAGGGGCGATAATATCAACACAAGCAATGGTAATAACTGCAGCAATTAGAGACATAAGTATGTCAATAGTTGCAATTACACTTGAATTTACAAATCGTTCAAATGCGTACTTTTTTATAAAGTCATGAATCATGGTAAAGTGTGTGTTAAATTATATGTTAATCGGGTTGTTTCAATACAGTTTACACACAAAGGTATGAAAAAAATATTAAATATTACCATTTAATCAAAAAAAACTGCCAAACAGGCAGTTTTTTGCTAATCAGTATAGTTATTATTATTCAACCTCTACAAAACAACACTCTATGCCGACGCGTTTAAGGAGTTCAAGTCCATCTTCGCAGCGGTACTTTTCGCCATAGACAACACGCTTGATACCTGCTTGGATAATAAGTTTAGAGCACTCAAGGCATGGCGAGGCTGTGATATAAAGCGTTGCGCCCTGGCAATTATTCGCACTCTTTGCAACCTTAGTGATTGCGTTTGCCTCGGCATGCAGAACATAGGGTTTGGTCTGTCCCATATCATCTTCGCAGATATTTTCAAAGCCTGAAGGTGTGCCGTTATAGCCATCAGAGATAATCATCTTATCTTTGACAATGAGCGCACCTACCTGGCGGCGAACACAATATGAGTTTTCTGCCCAAATTCTCGCCATCCTTAGATAGCGGGTGTCAAGCTGTCTTTGTTTCTCCTCTGCGTAGCCCATGCTATTTCCCATGACAATGTTTGTACTTCTTGCCACTACCGCAAGGGCATGGGTCGTTTCTGCCGACCTTCTTCTCTACATGTATCGGAGCAGGTTTGCTCTTCTCTGCCTGACCTGCAGCCGATGCTGCTGCCATACGAGAGGCCTGAAGTTTGTTTACATCAACTTTTGCCTTGCTGTGGCGTGCTTGCTGTATAGCCTCAGGATTTTGCTGCTGCACAGGAACATAAGCCTTGTTGAGTACGGCAAGTACATCGCGGTTAATCTTCTCAAGCATCTTGGAGAAGAGACCGAAAGATTCAAACTTATAGATAAGCAGAGGGTCTTTCTGCTCGTATGATGCATTTTGTACGCTCTGGCGCAAATCGTCCATCTCTCTGAGGTGCTCTCTCCATGCATCGTCAATCATGGTGAACATGACAATCTTTGAGAACATGCGGAAAATCTCAGCACCATCAGTATCTTTACACTTCTGAAGGTTTACAGGAACATTGTATCCTAAATGACCATTTGTCAGAGGGAAGTACATATTACCCTCAAGGTTGTCCTTACGCTGCTCATAAATCTGAGTCATCACAGGACGAACAGTGTCTGCTACAGCCTTGGCACGACGAGCATAGAGAGCCTGCAAATCTGCAACTATCAACTCTACAAGTTCATTACGCTTAGCTTTCTCATAGGTTGCCTCATCAAAAGTTGGCTGCATACCAACCTCGCGGATAAGCTCAAAGCTGAAACTCTCGAAATCATCCCCCTCGTGGTTGTTCATAAACGCCTCAGCATAGTCGTACATCAGATTGTTAAGGTCAATCTCGATTCTCTCTCCGTGCAGAGCATGACGACGACGGGTATAGATAACCTCACGCTGAGAGTTCATAACATCATCATATTCAAGCAGGCGTTTACGGATTCCGAAGTTGTTCTCCTCAACCTTTTTCTGAGCCCTTTCAACGGTCTTTGACATCAAGCCGGACTCTATTGCCTCGCCATCCTGAAGACCCATCTTGTCCATCATTGCAGCAATGCGGTCAGAGCCGAAAAGACGCAACAAATCATCCTCAAAAGATACAAAGAAACGGCTTGAACCAGGGTCTCCCTGACGACCACTTCGACCTCTTAGCTGACGGTCAACGCGGCGCGACTCATGACGCTCAGTACCGATAATCGCCAAACCGCCGGCAGCCTTTACCTCCTCGGTAAGTTTAATATCCGTACCACGACCTGCCATGTTGGTTGCAATGGTAATCTGTCCTGGACGACCTGCCTCGGCAACAATCTGAGCCTCGAGTTGATGCTGCTTTGCATTGAGGACATTATGCTTAAGACCGCGAATCTTGAGCATGCGGCTCAATAACTCCGAAATCTCGACAGATGTTGTACCTACAAGCACAGGACGGCCCTCTGCAACAAGTCTCTCAATCTCTAAAATTACAGCGTTGTACTTCTCGCGCTTAGTCTTGTATATCACATCGTCCTGGTCGTTGCGGGCAATAGGCTTATTTGTCGGAATTACAACAACATCGAGCTTGTATATGTTCCAAAACTCTGAAGACTCAGTCTCTGCAGTACCTGTCATACCACCTAATTTGTGGTACATACGGAAGTAGTTCTGGAGAGTAATTGTTGCAAAGGTCTGAGTTGCGGCCTCAACCTTTACACGCTCTTTCGCCTCAATTGCCTGATGCAGACCGTCTGAGTAACGACGACCATCAAGAATACGACCTGTCTGCTCATCGACAATCTTAACTTTATTGTCCATTACAACATACTCAACATCTTTCTCGAACATAGAGTATGCCTTGAGTAGCTGATGTACGGTGTGTACTCGCTCGGACTTTGTTGAGTATTCGGTAATAAGTTCGTCTTTCTTCTGAGCCTTCTCCTCAAGGGATAACTCTTGAGCCTCAAGCTCTGCAATCTCGGCACCAATATCCGGAAGAACGAAGAATCCGTCCTCCTTGAAGTAGCGAGACAGTACCTCATGACCCTTGTCGGTAAGCTCTACAGAGTTCATCTTCTCGTCAATGACAAAATAGAGTTCGTCTGTAATCTCCGGCATACGGCGATTGTTATCCGCCATATAGATATTCTCGGTCTTCTGTAGCTGTACTTTAATACCCTGCTCAGAGAGGAACTTGATAAGGGCTTTGTACTTTGGCAGACCCTTGTATGCGCGATACATCAAGATTCCAGCCTCGTCCATTTTGCCCTCAGCGGCAAGTTTTCTGGATTCGGTAACAAGGGCTGTAACAAAATCCTTCTGCAAACCATACAGATACTGAATAGCAGGGCAATACTGCTCAAACATCTGATCTTCACCCTTTGGAACGGGACCGGAGATGATAAGGGGAGTACGCGCATCATCAATAAGCACAGAGTCAACCTCATCGACAATTGCGAAGTGGTGCTTTCTCTGTACAAGGTCTGATGGCGAAGAGGCCATGTTGTCGCGCAGATAGTCGAAACCATACTCGTTGTTTGTACCAAAGGTAATATCGGCAAGATAAGCCTTTCTACGCGCCTCGGAGTTTGGTTGGTGCATATCTATACAATCAACAGACAGACCGTGGAATTGATACATAGGACCCATCCACTCGGCATCACGGCGAGCAAGGTAGTCGTTGACAGTTACCATGTGTACACCTTTGCCAGCAAGAGCGTTAAGGAATACCGGCAGGGTTGCCACCAAGGTTTTACCCTCACCTGTTGCCATCTCGGCAATCTTTCCCTTATGCAGAACAACGCCACCAAACAGCTGTACATCATAGTGTACCATATCCCACTTGATGTCATTTCCGCCAGCGGTCCAATGTGTAGCATAGATAGCCTTCTCGCCCTCAATTGTTATAAAATCCTTTGTGGCAGCAAGGTCGCGGTCAAAGTCGTTTGCAGTAACCTCTACCACCTCATTTTGAGCAAAACGACGAGCTGTATCCTTCATAATAGCGAAAGCCTCAGGAAGAATCTGGTCGAGAATATTCTCAATCTTTTCATCTATACGCTTTACGGTCTGCTCTATATCCTTTGAAATCTTCTCCTTTTCAGGTACTGAAATATCGGGATTCTCAAGGCGAGCCTTCTGCTCTACGATATGAGCCTCGTCAGCGGCGATAAACTCGGCAATCTTGCTCTTCAGCGCAGCACTATGCGCACGAAGTTCGTCGTTTGACAGCTTTTCGATTTGTGGGTATATCTCCTTTATTTTGCGCAAATATGGCTCAACCTCTTTGCGGTCTTTGTCGGCTTTACTACCGAACAGTAATTTGATTACACTTGATAAAATATCCATATTTCCTTGTAAATTTATATCACATAATTACACAATGCGCGCAAAGATACAAAAAACAGTTAAGAATACAAAATTATTAAGTCGAAAATGGGGTAAAATACAGCAAATCAGAGACCAAAGCAGGCCTCTGTATTACTTTGTTGTCTTGCAAGCGTATTTTCTTACAAAACACTCTTGGCAACGATTTTTGTTGCAATATTCTGTGGATATTTGCAGAAGAGCTTGACTGTCGGCAGCAGTCTTGGGATATATACCTCGCTGTTGCCAACTATCAATAAAACGATTATTCTCTGCGGGGATTGTTTCAAGTAGTTTTAGCGCGCAATCTCTTAACTCGTCTCTGCCGATGTTGTATGAATAGGCGTACTGCATCTGTACAACTAAGTTAATGCCAAGAATATGACTCTTCTCCCGGCCTAATCGCTTAGGGATAAGTCTTGATTGGTGTGCAGGCAGGAAATGGGTCTTCCAATACTCTGAAGCCTCTATGCAGAAGAGATTTTCAACATCTTCAACCGTACGGCAGTTTATGATAGAATTTACGAAAAACTCCCTCTCATATAGCAACATAGCAATCTGCGCAAGACGCAATACAGGGTGGTTGTATGGTCTTATTTTGGAGAGTTTCCAATCGGCACACCGCATCGGGGAGAGGTCGTATTTGCTTGCTAAGTAGTTCCAAGTATCCTTTAACTCGGATATATATTGGTCTTCGGGATAGAGTGTTAATAATCCTGAACCGCCTATCAGCAACGCCTCTATGGCTTGTAGAGACTTCTGCTCACGCATAATATAGCGATATGGAATCTTCTTTGCAAGGCTGTGGTATAGTTCTCTGTTTGCAGAGGTGTCCATCATGCGGAATAACATCTCGAAAAATGTCTGATTCCAATCTTGGTCGGCCTGCTTATGTAGCTCAAAGATAAACTTCTGTTTGCGCGCAAGTCTATCCCTGCCAGCCTCGATAAGAATCTGCTTAAGCTGGTATTCCTTTATATTATCGAGATATTTTCTGCATGAAAACTCTTCCATGTATCACAAAAGATTTAGTTCAAGCAGAGCCTCTTCGCTCATCATGCTTTTGTCCCACGCCGGCTCAAATACAAGTACAACATTAACTTTGTTTACACCCTTAACCTTTGCCACCTGAATATTGACATCCTCTACAAGCATATCTGCCATAGGACAGTTTGGTGCTGTCAGAGTCATCTGTATAGTAACCTCTCCGGAGGGGTTGTAGTCAATATCATAGATAAGTCCTAAATCGTAGATATTTACGGGAATTTCGGGGTCGTATATATTTTTGAGCGTCAGAACAATCTCTTTTTCAATCTCTAAAATCTCGTCTGCTGTCATATTATATCTTTGTTGAAAAAGCAAGTGCAAAAAGTCTCATCTGTTTTATTGTTGCAATAACTCCGTTGCCACGAGTAGGGGAGAGGTTCTCTTGTAAACCTATTGCATCCATAAAGTAGAGGTCAAGGTTTACAATCTCTTGAGGTGTTCTGCCCTCCATAGCACGAATAAGCAGTGCCAAGATACCCTTGACTATTATAGCGTCGCTGTCGGCAGAGTAATATACCTTGCCATCTTCAACTCTCGCATCCACCCAGACGCGTGATTGACACCCTTCGATAATATACTGCTCTGTCTTGTGTGCAGGGTCTATTACGGGTAGAGATTGGCTTAGTGAAATTAAATAGTCATACTTGTCAAGCCAATCGTCAAACATTGAGAACTCCTCAATAATCTCATCTTGTATTTTATCGGTCATATTGTCTGCAATATTTTCAAAATCAATAAATTACTTCACTTAATACCTCGCCCTCGGAGCAGTCCGGTTTTTCAACACCGAGTATAGCTGCAATAGTTGGAGCTATAGCTGTAGTGCTTATTTTACGGGATACAGCAGTTGAGGCTATATTACCACCATAGAAAATCAACGGCACATGGCAATCATAGTTGTATGGTGAGCCTATAAATATACCCTTGTCGTCATCATCCTCACAATAGTCGGGCATAAGGGTA
>JAFWBN010000001.1 GCA_017507075.1 Alistipes sp.
AGAGTAGGTCGAAGAGATAATACCCACGATGAAGGCAACGCCCACAACAAGGGGTAGCCCACCCTGAACAGCGACCACAGCGAAGAGGTCGTCGCCTCGCTCGGGAGAGGGCATAGCGGCAAAATCGACATAGCGGTAGAGCAACACGCCCAACGCAAGGAAGAGGGTGATGACGATAGCCTGGCAGAGGGCGGTGAGGAGGATATTTATTTGCGAGTCGCGGACGGTGCGGCAGCTGAGATTGCGTTGCATCATATCCTGATCCAAGCCCGTCATAGCGACTAAGCAGAGTGCCCCGCCTGCAACCATCTTCCAGAAATAACGGGGCGAGGCAGCATCGTCAAAGAAGAAAATCTGCGACTCGGGAGCGGAGGCGATGAGTCGGTAGCTATCGCCCAAACTGAGCCCCATAGAGCGACACAGAGCCCAGATGGCTATGCAGACAGCAGCGACAAGGCACAGGGATTGTATGATGTCCGTAGGGATAAGCGAGCGTACGCCTCCCCAACAGGTGTAGAGCCAGACGATGAGCATAGTGGCGATGACGTTCAGAGTGAAAGGTATGCCCAAGCTGTCGAAGACAAGTAGCTGCATCATAGCCGCTACGATGTATACTTTGAGCGAAGCGGAGATAATCTTTGCCAAAAGGAAGCACCAGGCACCTGTGCGATGGGTGGTCAGTCCATAGCGGTCGGCGAGATATTGATATAGAGAGAGGATACCTTTGCGGTAAAAGAGCGGAACAAGCACGAAAGCGACAATCAATTGTCCGATGGTGAAGCCGATGACCATCTGCAGATAGGAGAAGGAGTCGGTGGCGACACTGCCAGGAACGGAGACAAAAGTTACGCCAGACATAGCAGCCCCAATCATTGCTAAAGTGGCAACCCACCAACTATTGCGGCGGTTGCCGATGAAGAAGCCCTCGTTGTCGCTCCTTCTGCCCGAGAGAAAGGAGATAACAAATAGCACTGCAAGATAGGTGAAAATGGTTGTTATGATGGCAATAGCGGACATTTAATCGGTGATTTTTATAAAAAACAACATACAAAGATAATAATTCATCACAAAAAAGTTGCAATATCGTATTATTTTATTATCTTTGTGGATGGTTGGAGTGTTATCTAACTAACAAAACGAGATTTAATAGCAGAATTTAATATAATAACAACAAAAAACTATGGCAAGAGTATTAAAAATTAGAGATTTGACTCTTCGTGATGGTCAGCAGTTATCATTCGCTACTCGTATGACGCAGGCTCAGGTAGACCGTTGCCTTCCTTACTATAAGGATGCCGGTTTCTTTGCTATGGAGGTTTGGGGCGGTGCAGTGCCCGACTCTGTAATGCGTTATTTGGGTGAGAATCCTTGGACTCGTTTAGAGACCATCCATAAGGCTGTGGGCGAGGTATCGAAGCTGACAGCCCTTTCACGTGGTCGTAACCTATTTGGTTATGCACCTTATACTGACGAGATTATCGACGGCTTCTGCCACAACGCTATCGAGAGCGGTTTGGGTATTATGCGTATCTTCGACGCACTGAACGACGTTGATAATGTGAAGTCGACAATCAAGTATGTTAAGCAGTATGGCGGTATAGCTGATTGTGCTATCTGCTACACCGTAGACCCTAAGTATCCACAGCCATCGTTCTTCCAGAAGCTCTTTGGCAAGAAGGCTCAGCAGCCTATCTTTACCGACGAGTACTTCATCGACAAGGCTAAGCAGATGGCAGCGTTGGGTGCTGATATGATTACTATCAAGGATATGTCGGGACTGATTCCTCCACAGCGTGTGAGCGGTTTGATTAAGCTTTTGAAGAAGAATGTAAATGTGCCTATCGACTTCCACACACACTGTACTCCGGGCTACGGCTTGGCATCGGTTTATGCGGCTATCGCAGCAGGCGTAGACGTAGTAGATACCAACTGCTGGTGGTTTGGTGGCGGCACAGGTGCTCCTGCAATTGAGCTCGTTTACCTCTTCTGCAAGAAGATGGGTGTAGAGTTACAGGCAAATATGGAGGCTGTGGCAAAGATTAATGAGCAGCTGAAGGATATCCGTAAGGAGTTGGAGATTTCGGTATTTGGTGCAGAGAAGCCTGCTCCAAAACCATTCAACCCTATGACAGATGCTGTACCTGCGGAGGTGGATGCTCTGCTGGATAAGGCTGTGAAGGCTGCCCAGGCTGAGGACTTCGCTGCATTGCTCGACGCAAGTCAGAAGATTGAGGCTTACTTCGGCTTCCCTGCACCAAATGAGTTGGTACAGAAGGCGGAGATTCCTGGCGGTATGTACTCAAATATGGTGGCACAGCTCAAGCAGCTCAAGGCTGAGGATATCCTCCCACGAGCTATGGAGCTTATCCCATCGGTACGTATGGATGCAGGTTTGCCACCATTGGTAACCCCTACATCGCAGATTGTAGGTGCTCAGGCTGTGAACTGTGCAATGGATGAGAAGGCCGGTCGTGCGATGTATACCAACAAGAGCTCGCAGTTTGTGAGCTTGGTGAAGGGTGAGTATGGTCATACTCCAAAGGCTGTAGACCCAGAGTTCCGTCTGAAGATTTGTGGTGTACGCGAGGAGACTCCATACGACACATCGAAGTATACGATGCAGCCTAACCCAGAGCTTCCGGAGGCTGGTGGTGTGAAGTTGGCGGCTAACGAGAAGGAGGTATTGTTACTTGAGTTGTTCCCATTGGTAGCTAAGACATTCCTTACAAATGAGAAGAAGAAGGCTTACGAGGCTATGCCAAAGGCTGAGGTAAAGGCTGAGGAGGCTGCTCCAAAGGCTGAGGCAGATGTTAAGGCTCCTATCACAGGTAACACCGTAAACGCTCCGCTGCCAGGTCGCGTTATCGCTATCAAGGTGAAGGTGGGCGACACTGTTAAGGTGGGCGACTCGGTGGTTACACTGGAGGCTATGAAGATGGAGAACGACATCACAACAGACTACGCAGGCACTGTGAAGCAGATTCTCGTTGCAGAAGGCGAGGCAGTAGCTGCGGATGCTAAGCTTATTGAGATACAGTAAGCATTAGAAATGATATTTGTTAAGGGCGTGTTCTACAAGGGACACGCCTTTTTTAGTCGGTGTGGCTGCGACGCGATAGTACCTTATATATATCTGTTACGTAGATGGTGAACACGGGGAAGAACATCATACCCACTGCGGGTAGCAGCACAGAGAGCGACTTGCCGACAGCAGTAACAGGAAAAATCGCCGCACCTACCGTAGTAACATTCATACAAGCCCACCAGAGAGCATTGCCAAAGCCATCTAAAGCATCGTTGACGGGCGACTCGTAGTCGTAGAAGATGAGTGCCGAGAGGTAGGTGAAGGCAATGGTGAGGAACAAATAGACACCGAAAATGCGGGCTACCTTGCTCTCGACAAGCCACTGAACGACCATAGCCATAGCGACAAAGCTGCGTAGAAGAGGCAGAACGCCCAAAGTAACATCGACAACACGCCCCAAATTGATATCCATCCACGAGAGGATATTGAGATAGGGTATAGACATAAGCAGGAAGAGCCAACTGAGGGTGGGGAGGCGGTTGGTGTTGCGAGAGAAGAGATTGTAGAGAAAGTCGCCGATGAAGATGGCACAGACGGTAAACTGCAGCCACATATACCACGTAGAGTAATTGGTTCGATTACCCGAGAGAATCTCGACAGAGAGTCCCACAAGAAGTGCTATGCCGGCGATAAGGTTGATGATTTTCATAGCGGAGAGATTTAGGTGTGGGTCTAAACAAATCTGGTGCCAAATATCGCAGAGGAGTGTCAATGCTACAAAAGAGAGTTCAATACATCAAAAAATAGAATTTTTAGTGGCTAAAGGGTTGGCGACTTTGTGATTTTTTTATTAGATTTGTGATGACCTTAGATTATTAACCATATAAAATTTGGGAGTTATGAAAAAGATTATGATGACATTGGCTGTTGTATGTGCAGCATTTTTGATCTCTTGCGGCGTTGAGAGTAAGGCAAAGGGTTATGCTCAGGACTATGCAGACGCTCTGGGTGATGAAAAGAAGCTCGAGAAACTCGACAAGGAGATTGAGGAGTATATTGAGGACCTCTCACCAGAAGATAAGATGGAGTTTACCAAGATATTCTTCGAGGAGTTGGCGAAGATAGAGGAGTAGGATAATGTATAATATCCTAATGGGCGTGTCCCTGTGGGGATAGGTCTTTTAATTTTTAACTGATTGATTTTCAGTGTTGGTTTTTACGAAAATTGCAAAATCCTACATAGAAGACTACATGGAGGTTGTAATTAAGCCAAAAAACTACGAATGCAAAGGTAAATAAAACTTTTGAAA
>JAFWBN010000005.1 GCA_017507075.1 Alistipes sp.
ACCTTAAGGCGCGCACAAGGTCTTTTTGAGTAGTCCAAACCTATAGGGTCTATATTCACACCCGTAAGTGCGTCTGTCTGCACCGGGCGGAAGGTCTTATGGTCGATTACAATGCTCTTCTCGGCTTGGGCATACAGAGTAAAAGCCGAGAAAAGCGCGAGGATAAATGGTAAAACTCTCTTCATAATATTTATATCATTATGCAAATATAGTAAATAAAATCCAAAGTTATCTCACACATATAGGTTATTCTTATACTTTCATAATAAAAAACGATTTTGATATAACAAAAATAGTTTCTATCTTTGTGGTAGAAAAACAGATAAAAAGATTGTAAAACCTTAAAAACAGTTAATATTATGGCAAAGTTTCGTTGTACCGTATGCGGTTATGTTCATGAGGATAATGAGCCTCCTGTAAGATGTCCTTTATGCAAAGTTCCTTCAGAGAAATTTGTGAAGATAGAGGATTAAGCATAACAAAACGAGCGTGTATAGCACGCTCGTTTCTTTTAGTATGGTTTACTTTGAATCACTTGTTCAATATCCGGCACTGAGGTTGAATCCTTAATCAGCACCTTTTTATCTCTATCAAGCAGGTAGAGGGATGGTATTGCTCGAAGGTCATAGAGGTTATGTTTCTCAATTGTACAACCCTTATCATAACCGCTTATCCAACTCTTTGGAAGTGGATGTTTTCGCCACAAAGTTATATCTGCATCCGGATATATAGCCAAAACCTTTAGTCTTCCTTGCTTAATCATAGAGTTAATAATCTCTGAGGACTCTATCTGAGCCTGAATTTGTCCACACATAGGACAGCCTGGGTTGTTTATGTATATAAGTATATAATCAGCAACAAGGGAGTAGAGGTTATAGTTCTTACCCGAATATGTTGTATAGCGAAAATCATTAGCCTGTCTGAAGAGTCTGTTTTGCGATGCCAACTGCAAGTCAAACTGTGGCACAAGTCTCTCATACTCATCATAATATGGCGAAGATAGCTGAGCCTCAAGAACGGGAATATAGAGTTCATCACTGCGCATAGGCGAATTTGGATCATGCAGAATTTTCTCGGACATAGAGACAAAATAGTCGAGCATCTTGCGTGATACAGATGCCTTTTTCATCAATTTTGCAATTGGCTCTCCATTATAAGGACCAACATAGTTGGCAATATAATCCACATAGGCACGCATCATCTCCATTGTATCCACTCGCTCAATAAACAGAGTATCTGCAAAATCAAACCTATCCCAATAGTGCTCTACCATATAATTAAATTGCGCCTCCGGTGTCGCCTGAGCAGGAGGCAGCACACGCTTAAAGGTGTAGCTTTGCGGTTTTGACACCTCTTTTGTTCTACTCTTTGTACCTGAGCAGGATACAGAGAATAGTATTACAACAAGTAAAAGTATATTTTTCATAACACTGCAAATATACAAAAAAGGGATGACTAAAAAGCATTAGCCACCCCTAAATTCTCTAATAAAAAGACTATTTCAAGTTTGAAAGCGCAGTCTTTGCAGCCTCAACGCTGTTTCCTGCAGTAACCTTCTGAAGGTTTGCAACAGCCTTATCCTTAAGAGCTACATCCTTGTTGCCACCTGCATTGTACTGTGCATTGAAAGCAGCACCGATGATGAAATATACATCGCTCTTATCCTCCTCAGTAGTCTGAGCTGCTGCAGCTGTCTCACCAAGCTCGATAACCTTATCGTACTCCTTCTTGTTGTTGTAAGCCTGAACACGAATCTTCTCAGCAAGAGCAGAAGTTGGGTCTGTTGCAAGCATTGAGTCTGCCATTGCAATAATACCATCGTGGTCGCCAGCCTGCTGAAGACGAGCTACCTCATTATTGGTGTACATAGCCATCTTCTCCTTAGCCTCAGCAATAGCGTCAGCATACTTTGTAGCGTTCATACCGCAGATATTTGAGCAAACATCCATACCCTTCTGATACTCGCCGAGCTTGAAGTAGCTCTCTGCAAGGTAGAGAGCCATCTCTGTATTACGCTTGTTTGCAGCATAACCCTTCTCAAACGCTGATACAGCAGAAGCATAGTCGCCTGCATTGAAAGCCTCACCACCCTGAGCCTGATATACCTTTGCAAGAATCTGGTTGCTCTTCAACTTTGCAGTGCTATCACCCCAAAGCTCAGCCTTCTCAGCTGCAGTAGAGAGGTTCTTAACAGCCTCAGCCCAATTCTTTGCGCTTGCTGCACGAAGACCAAGACGCTGATAACATGTAGGGATGTACTTTTTAGCAGTAGCTACACAGTTGAGAACATTGCTATCCTCAGAATCCATACCACCCTTTACAACTGCCTCAAAATTCTCAAGAGCCTTAGCCCAATCCTTAGCCTGCAGAGCAGTTGCTGCCTCATTGTACTTTGCTGTAATCTCGCTTGCACTCTGTGCAGATACCATTGCAAAAGAGAAGAGAGCAACAGCCATCAAAACAAGTTTTTTCATAATTCTTTCAGTAATATTAAGTTTTTTGTTAAAATTATTCATAATTTTCTCAACAAGCGGCAAAGGTAATGTTTTTACCTCAACTTTGCAAAAAAATCTGTCATAAGTTTCTCGCACTCTGCCGCAAGCACTCCGCTGACCACCTCTGTACGAGGATGCAGTAACTCTTTGCCGAAACGAGAGTATCCACGCTTTGCATCTGCCGCGCCATAGACGATTCTGCCTATCTGACTCCATGCCAACGCTCCGGCACACATTACACACGGCTCAACAGTTACATATAGCGTGCACTCCTGCAGATACTTACCACCCAAAGTATCGGCTGCGGCAGTTATTGCCTGCATCTCTGCGTGGGCTGTAACATCAGTAAGAGTCTCTACAAGGTTGTGCCCTCTGCCTACTACCCTACCACCTGCAACAACGGTCATGTACTTGCCGTTGCCGCCGTAGAGGCGGTGACCCTCCCAACAAGCCGACACACCGCCGCCCTCACGCTGGGCGAAGTCGGTGACGGCAGGGATGGGGATATTCCGCTCCTCCGCCGCTTCCAGTACGGCGAGGCTCAGGGGATGACCGCTGGGCTGCTCCACTGCGGCGGCGAGACGGAGAAGTTCCGTCTCTTCAATATTATTGCAGGCCATGTCGGTGAGGCGGGGTTTACCCTCCGTCACCGTGCCCGTCTTATCCAAGACCACCGTTTTTACACGACCCATCAG
>JAFWBN010000032.1 GCA_017507075.1 Alistipes sp.
CTTACGAACTCTATCGAACTGTTTTGCGCCATAATTAAAACCCACGATAGGTTGCATACCCTGATTAAGGCCTTGAATAACCATAATAAGCAGCATAACAACTCTATTCATAATACCATACGCGCCAACATATATATCTCCTGCTCCATCTCCACTACGAACAGCATCATAGACCCCCGTGCCGCCATATTTAAGCAACGCGGTATTTACAAAAGCTGTAACCATAGAGGCGCAGATATTGACCATAAAAGGGGCTAATCCGATAGAGATTATAGCTTTGATAATCTTCCAATCAAAGCGAAAAGCCGTGCGGCGAAATCTCACAAAACTGCTTTTTGAGCAGAAGTGCGAGAAGGTTATTACAAATGATATTGCTTGTGAGATAACCGTTGCTAAAGCAGAGCCTTTAATACCCCAACCAAACTTAAAGATAAAGAGTGGGTTAAGAATCAGGTTCATAGCCACAGCTGTAAGTATTATCCTCATAGACTTTTGAGGATAGCCAGAGGCTCTAATCTGCTCATTTAGACCAAGATACATGTGTTGTGTCATATTGCCGAGCAGAATTATCTTCATAAAGTCGCGGGCATGCCCTATAGTTTCGGCTGAGGCGTTACCGCCACTGAAGAGGTACAAAATCGGGTCAAGAAATGTGAGCATGACCACCATTAGCACCAATCCAAGCACGAAGTTGAGCATTACGGCATTGGCAAGAGTCTTTTCGGCTGCCTGCATATTGCCCTCTCCTAAGCGGATAGACATACGGGCAGCGGCACCTACGCCAACCATAGCACCAAAAGCCGAGGCGATATTCATTATAGGCATAGTGATTGCCATACCTGCAATAGCAGCTCCGCCAACACCATGACCTACAAATATTGAGTCTATAATATGGTATAGCGATGAGGAGGCCATGGCAATAATCGCCGGTGTTGCATAACGCCACAGCAGCGAACCTATATTGTCAGTACCAAGAGATAATGTATTTGACTGCTTTGCCATTTTGTGCGCAAATTTACCAATTTATAGAATATAAACAATAATATGGTCGTCTCTATCCAATATTTTCATTGTCGCTTTCTCTGACTGATTATCCTCAACAGTAACTCGCCCTTGCTCCAAATCAAGTTCTACAACTCTAATACCCTTCAACATATCCAATTGAGGATTTCGGCTGAATTTATAGTAACACTCTTTAGCGCACCATATTGCCGCCAAGGCGGTATTTGAGACTGCAAGTTTTTGTTCCTCTTCTGTCAAAAACTTTGCTGCAGCGCGCGAAAAACTCCTATCTTTACGCTCAATATCCACAGCGCAAGGCTTTGTGGAGAGTGTTACAGCAACCATATCTTTGGTATGTGAGACTCCGATATAAAGGTTAGAGCCGGCAATTGACGGAGCCCCATTTTCATCATACACGACCCTGATTTTACGCCCCAAAGCCCGCCCAACCACTGCGCGCCAAGTGAGCGACTCTTTGCGGCGAGAGGCTGATGAGAATCTGCTTATATACTCCAATTCCTCTGTTGCCACCAAATCTAAGCACTGCTCCTCTGAGAGCAACGGCGATATAAGCAGGCTATTAGTCATGATTTGGAGTGATAACTTTTATCTTGTCTATACGGTGTCCCTCAATGGCAACAACAACAAAACGGATATTGTGCGAAGAGAGTTGCTCACCCTTTTTCAAAAAGTTACGCTTAATCTCAAGCATAAGCCCGGCAATGGTCTCTGCTCTGCCTTGAACATCCTCAAATAGCTCATCGTCAAGTTGTAGGACTCTGAGCATATCGACAATATGGGTTTTTCCATCAAAGATGTAGGTATTGTTGTCTATACGCTCATAAAAACTCTCGTCTGTATCACTCTCATCGGAGATTTCACCCACAACCTCCTCCAAAATATCCTCAAGAGTAAGCAATCCCTGTGTTGCGCCATACTCATCAACGACAATTGCCATGTGGACCTTATCACTACGGAAATCCTCCAAAAGGGAGGTTATCTGTTTGTGCATCGGCACAATATATGGATCACGAATAAGGCTCTGCCAACCGAAATCGTCTCCGCGATTGGCATGTTTTATAAGGTCCTTGACAAAAAGTGTTCCTTTGATATTATCTATGCTCTCTGCATAGACAGGCAGTCTTGAATAACCTGACGATGTAATTATCTGCTTAACCTCCTCAAAGCTCATAGTCTGCTCTACGGCCACAATATCCATGCGTGGACGCATAATCTCCTCCACCTCACGAGAGGCAAAATTGACAATACCTGAGAGGATCTTCTGCTCCTCGCTTGAAGTGGCTGTAGTCATATCCACAGCATCAGCAAGGTCCTCAATCGATATTTCGTTACTCTTCTGAGAGAGTCTCTCACTGACAACTGTGCTTGTCTTTACAAGTGCCAAACTTAGTGGATAGACAAGCCATTTAAGCAGCGTTAATGGTTGGGCAAACCATAGTGCCACTCTTAGCGTCGAGCCTTGAGCAAAGACCTTTGGAAGCACCTCGCCACAAAGCAGCAAAAGGAAGGTTACAACCACCGTATTTATCAGAAAACCAAAGCGATGAAACACAAACAGTGAGTCCAAAATCTGCGTAGAGAGTACAACTGTGCCGATATTTACCATATTGTTTACCACAAGTATTGTAGCAAGCAACATATCGGGCGAAGAGAGCAATTTTGCCGCGCTATCAGTCGCTACGCTACCTCCGCGCTTGATACGGCGTATCTCTGCAGGCGTAAGCGAGAAATATGCCACCTCCGAGGAGGACATCATACCCGAAACAAGGAGTAACGCCACCTCTGCCACTAAAAGCAATAGTACCTCAGGGTTAAATCCCAAATACTCTATCATCTCTATACTTTACTAAAAATCAAAACTCTGTGAAGAGGCATCTATAACCTCTCTACTCTGCTCAGTATCATCAGCCTTGCCGCCAATCTTTTTACTTCTTCCTACAACCTCAGTAAGCAGGTGCATCCTTCGAGTGGCGTATGCCGGACGACTCTTGCTCTTTATGATATGAGCAGGAAAACGCTGATTGATAGGTATTGTCTTTACACCCTGTCTTGGTGGCATGACAGAGTACCAACTACTTCTATCTTCTGCTTCAGCCTCTGTCTCTGCATCAATACTCTGCTCAACTACCGTATTTACAGGAACTACTACCTGTGGCTTTACAGGCTGTGGTTGCGGTTGCGGCTTTACGGGTTCAACAACCTTTGGAGTCTCTACTTTAATAGGTTGTGGTTGCTGTAAAGGTGTAGTATCTTTAACCTCCGATTGTGTCTCTACAACCTCGGCCACAGCCTCACTTTTTACCTCTGTAGGCTCTGTTTTAACCTCAACCTCACTGCTATCCTTGCTCTCTGCTACGCTATTTTCGACAATATTCTCCTCAACAACACTCTCTTCAGTCTGTGCAGTTGCAATTGTCAGTTTGCCAGAGAAAGAGTTGCTATAGAAACTGTTTGCAGGGAATCCTGCAACGACAATTATTATCTCTAAGTTATCGCCAAGTTCAGGTTTTACGCTTGTTCCCCAGATTACATTTGCCCTCTGCTCATTGCCCTTATCATCTACAGTGGTCGCCAAAGCCTGAACATGATTCAGAGCCTCATTTACTTCGCTCATTATCAGGCCATCAGGAGAAGAGGTTACAAAGTTTACCAACACATCTGTTGCTCCCGTAATAGGCGCACCACCAAATAGTGGAGAGAGTATAGCCTTGTCTATAGCCTTAATTGTTCTATGCTCTCCGCTTGACTCTGCCATACCCATAACAGCACAACGGCTATGGCGAATAACCTTGCACACATCAGAAATATCGACACTCACCAAGTCGGATTGTGTAAGAGCAATCTCAGCAATACCCTTTGCTGCGTATGCTACAACATCGTTAGCCTTATTAAACGCCTCGCGCACAGACAGATGTTGATAGAGCTCAATAATTGTCTCGTTTTTGATAATGATGAAGGTATCGACAAACTCCTTCATGCTCTCAATACCCGCAGCAGCCTGCTCAAAACGATGACTTCCTTCGTTTTGAGGAGGTGTGGTAAGTATTGCGATAACAGGTATATCTAAAGAGTGAATCATCTGTGCAATAACAGGCGTAGCACCCGTTCCTGTACCACCACCCATACCTGCAGCAAGGAATATCATATCCGGATTATGACTCTCAACATACTCCCTAATCTCAGGCATGGCCTCGGTAGCCTTCTTGCGACCCGTCTCCGCATCGTTGCCGGCACCTTTGCCATCTCCCATACATATCTTCTGCGAATCACTGAGCGGACTCTTATCCAGAGCCTTGATATCGGTGTTACAAATCATCAGATTCACACCTTTGATACCCTGCTCGTAGATATGGTCAACCGCATTTCCACCTGCACCACCAACGCCAACGACCATTATCTTCGCTGCAACGCCGTGTACAGACAGTTCGCTACTCTTTAACTTATCGTATAATCCCATATACAGAATATCTTTTAGTTCACTACTTCTTTGTCGGGTCGCTATAGCCCATTAGCCCCTTGATAAAAGAGCCTATACGATTACCTCGGCTCTTTGGCTCCGGTTTTCTCTTCTCTTGCTTCTGTGGCTCTTTCTGTTCAACTTTTTCAACCTCGGCCTCAGCCTCTGTTAGAGAGCTGCTCTGTGGCTGCTGAGTAGGAGCATTTTCTACAACTCTCTGCTCTGCTGTCTCCACACGAGGTTGCTCTACAACAATGGTCGGTGCAAAGTTGGCGGCATTCATCATTATAGCCACAGCAGTCTGCTGTCCGAAAGTTGCCACCCTCTCCTTTGCCCCCTCGGTCAAACCATAGAGCTGTGTAGCCTTGCGGCAAGGCAGTGAAGTCTCTCGTTCAAAGAGCAAATCTATACCTTCAATTGCCACACTACCGCCTGTAAGCACTATGCCCGCATTAACAAGACCACCAAAGCCCGCCTGACGCACCTCTGAGAGTACCATCTCGGCAATATCCATAAGTCGAGCCTCTATGACGGTTGCAATATTGCGGTGGATAATATTTTTATTACCAATAGGTATTACCTGATTATCAGGTACTTGAGAAGAGATTGCATGTCCGTATTTATGTTTTACCGAGGCTATATTGCTATTCGGCGGCAAGATACTCTTCAAATCGCTATCAATACTCTCTGCGCCAATTGGGATTGAGACAAAATACTGCACTCTACCCTCCTTGACAACTGTAATATCTGTAATTCCTCCGCCAATATCGACAATAACAGCACCCTCTTTAGCCTCCTGCTCGCTAAGAAGCAGTGGAGAGGTTATCATCGGATTGACAAAGATGCTGATAAGGTCTATCCCCGCCTTTACAAACGCCATCTTTACAAGGCGCAGATGTTCACTGATGCATATTGAGAAGAGGTAGTCGCCCTTTAGCCAGCTACCCTTTTGTCCTACGGGGTCAAGAGTCCTCTTCTCGCCATTGACATAGTAGCAGAGCGGTGTAATTCCATGTATAACCTCAGACCTATTCTCTGTCTTTACCTGCTTAAAAATCTGCTCCAAGATAAGGATATCCTCTTTGCCTATAACGCCTGTCTTTTTGTTCTTTACAGGTACCCAATCCTCAATCTTCACACTGCGAGCATAGCTACTGCCTATGCCGGCATACGCCTGCTCTATCTTAATGCCAAGTTCGGTCTCCAACTCTTTTTTAGCTGTCTTAATAGCATTTCCGACAACCTCGATATTGCTTACAAGGCCATCCAAAACGCTCTTTTTGCTCGGCTGCACAGATACGCCCTCAATATTAAAGAGCGGCGAAGAGTCTGTCTTAGAGCCGACAACCATAACCACATTTGAAGTACCAATATCTACTCCTACAAAATAGTGTTTCATATCTATTTTTCCCTTTTTGTACACACAATTCTTCCTGCAAAACTGACATCTACACTCTTATACCTCTCCCAGCCCGTTGTTGCTGCTACATCATTATAAAAGTGTTGCAGTCGCTCTAACTTAGCTTTTTGGTCTGACAAATCCCCAAATAGTATGCGATAATTACCGCTACGAGGAATTAGCGTCAGAGACATTGTCCCCATAGAGCTTGTATTTGCCACAATTTGCACAATCTCAGCCTTCCAAAATTTATCTGAGGCTGTATGCTGTATAAAACCGAGGAGGTTTCTAAAATCGTTAAAATCTCTCCTCTTCTGCTCAAATCTACTCTCCACGGCCCTCTGCTGAGCTGCAATTCTATCAAACTCTCTGTTGCAGTCTCTCAAATGACCCTCTATGTTTTTCAACAATCTTTTACGCTCAATCTTCCAAGCCTGAGCATGCTCTTTTTTGACACTGCTGTCCCTAATCTCTCTACGACGCTCTTTGAGACGACTCTCTTTTGCCTTTACAGGCTCTGCTCTCTTGCCTATGATGGCTATCGAATCATCCGCCTGACGACGAAAGCTCTCTAAAACACTCTCAAGCCGACCCTCAAAGCGTGGCTCAAATATAGGGCGATAGTTTCCACTTACAACGGGTACATAAAGAGCCGCACTTGTTGGCGAGCCAAAGACAAATCCGTCAGATGTTACATATACATCATAACCCTTTGTCAACAGTCTCATAACAGGCATACGCTGGCTTATATTGATATGCAGAGTGCCGCTGTATGAGGTATATATATCCACATCATCAACAAAACCGTGGCTACATATCATATCCTCTATGGCATCTGTATTCACCTGCGTAATCTTGGTGCCTATTGTGGCAATATTCTGCTCAAGGAGCATCTCTCGGACTCTCTCAGGGGTTATCAGCAGACCAGGCATTGAGCCACCCTCAACCCTTACATCTACGCGAACAACTTGTTGACTCTCCTTGTGCTTCTCTACCAAGATACAGCAGTATGCCACATAAGCAACCATTGCCGCCCATGTTAGCACAACAAGAAAAATCTCCAAAGCCCGACGCCACATAACTACACTTTATCTCTTATAACTGCCGCCACTGCATCACAATAAGCATCAATATTACCCGCACCAAAAGTAACCACAATATCGGTCTTTTGACCCGCAAGCCAAGTAGCCAATTGTTCCCTCTCCACAATGGTACACGGAACGGTAACTCTTTTTGCGATAATCTCCGAACAGATACCCTCTATAGGCTCCTCTCTGGCAGGATATATCGGCAGCAACACAACACTATCAGCCCCATTAAGTGCTTGAGCAAACTCTACATACAAATCCCTTGTTCGGGTGTAGAGGTGTGGCTGGAATACTGCCATCAGACTCCTATTTGGAAACATCTGCTTAACAGAGGTTATTGCCGCACTAAGTTCTCTTGGATGGTGCGCATAGTCATCCATATATACGGCTGTAGGAGTGTTTACATAGAACTCGAAGCGACGCTTAACACCCGAAAAGGCGGATAGTGCCTCGCGCAGTGCATCATAATCCACACTCTTGCCCTCTGCCTTTGCCGCCAAAATAAATAGTGCTACAGCTGCTACAGTATTCTCTATATTCACCCAGCCAGGAACACCGAGAGAACAATCCTCTATAACACCACTCGGAGTAACAATATCAAAGAGATAACACCCACTCTCAAGCAGTCTGATATTTGCAGCATAAAAATCACACGGAGTAGAGTAAGAGTAGCGATAAACCGCAATCTGGCTATTTCTAATCTCTATATCCACATCCTGCTTTACCACCAACGCTCCACCAGCCTTGATTCTATCCACAAACTGCGAAAATGCCTCCTTAACAGCCTCATGAGTGCCGTAAATATCCAAATGGTCAGCATCTGCAGATGTTATAACCGCAACATCGGCATTAAGTTGCAAAAATGAGCGGTCAAACTCATCAGCCTCAACAGCAAGCCTATTGCCTGCACCAAGAACAAGGTTGCTGTCAAAATTCTTTGACACTCCACCCAAAAAGGCACTACCCTCTCCTGCTGCTGCGCTATTGAGCCATGAGACAAGGGTCGAGGTTGTTGTCTTGCCGTGTGTACCTGCCACAGCCATAACAAACTTACCCTTAGACAACTCTCCGAGCATCTGTGAACGCTTAAGCAGTCTATATCCACCACTTTTGAACATCTTAAACTCACTATGGTCTGCCGGAATTGCAGGGGTATAGACTACAATTGTGTCTTTATCTAAAAAACCATCGGGTATAGCCTCAACTGAGTCGTTATAGTGTATCATAGCACCCTCAGCCTCTAAACGACGCGTGAGCGGAGTCTCTGTACGGTCATAGCCCGCCACACTGCACCCCTCATGCATAAAATATCGAGCAAGGGCACTCATGCCGATACCACCAATACCCAAAAAGTACAACCTCCTCTTCTCCATACTATCTGCAGTGTTTAAGGATTTGAGCCACTACTCTATCTGCAGAGTCCGGAATTGCAAGCTTTGCAATATTCTTTGAGAGCATAGTAAGCTCACCTTTGTCTGAAACCATGCGAAGAGCTGTTGACATAGCGCAATCCACAGCATTGCTGTCTGCAACCATCTGTGCCGCTTTTTTATCAACAAGAGCCTGCGCGTTTTTTGTCTGATGGTCCTCTGCCACATTTGGCGATGGCACAAAAAGTGTCGGTTTTGCCTTCAGACACAACTCTGAGACTGTACATGCTCCACTGCGAGATATAACCACATCTGCCGCAGCATAAGCATAATCCATACGCTCTATAAATGCACCCTGCCAGATATGTGCTGTCGGATAGGTAGCAAGAAAAGCCTTCATCTCGCTCTCATAATAACGACCTGTCTGCCAGATAACCTGCACAGGAGCCTGACCGTCAAGAGTCATAACCCATGAGCGCATCATATTATTCAGAGTTCGAGTTCCTAAAGAGCCTCCAACAACCATTATCACAGGTAGCGACTCATCAAAGCCGAAGTAACGCAAAGCCTCAGACCTCTGAATATCCTCTGACATAAAGGATGCTCGCAGAGGATTTCCCGTCATTACAATTCGCTCAGCAGGGAAAAATCTCTCCATATTGTCATACGCAACACAGATACTCTTTGCTCTACCCGCCAAAATCTTATTTACCAAACCGGCGTATGAGTTTTGCTCCTGAATAACTGTAGGGATACCCAATCTCTGAGCCGCCCATAAAACCGGAGCCGATGCATAACCACCAAAACCCACAACAACATCAGGCTGAAAACCCTTTAATATCTTCTTTGCCTCCCTTACACTCTTCCACACACGGAACGGCAGAGCAAGGTTTGAAAGCGACAAACTGCGCTGGAGTCCTGCTATCGGCACGCCAATAATACGGTAGCCCGCCTTAGGGACTGCCGACATCTCCATCTTACCCTCCGCGCCAACAAAGAGAATCTCCACGCCCTCATCTCCCAAAGTGCGTTTCAAAGCCTCTGCAACAGCAATTGCAGGGTAAATATGACCACCTGTTCCACCTCCTGAAAGTATAACTCTTTTCATAAAAAGATAACATTATCCTAATTAAGCGCAAAGATACAAATTTTTAGGTATTCACATAGTGAAAAGTCAATAAAAATAACCTCATTTACACAAAAGATAGAGACATAAATTTCCCGACATCTATCTTTTAGGCAAAAAGGGACGCACAAAAAAGGGGTAGCAGCCCCTACTGCTACCCCTTACTATACCACAAAAGAGCGACTACAACAAGAGTTGAATTTGTTAATTTTTGCGCCTTGCAAGTCCATTTGTAGCCTTGGATACAGCCTCGAAAACAGCATTTATATCCTCCTCTGTATCAAATGAATAGGTGTCATACCTATTATCCTCCATAGCAACAATTACAGAGCCTCTTATTTCGCATCTTTTTCCATAGAGAATCGTTGCCACAGGGTTATCATCAAGGTCTTTTACAGCCCCGTCTCTATCGACATACATCGCCACCTGTTTTTTAAGACCACACGCCTTGGTAATTTGGATCAGCGGCTCAGAGAAGTGAACAGCATCAACCCCCTCTGCTGCAATTAGTTCTGCCATCTGGCGAAATGACATAGGATAGACATCTGCCTCAACAAAATCGACAACACCCGAAGGCCTTATCACAAGCACTGTAGGTGCAATTGGTTTCTTCTCTATCGGTTTTACAGGAGTTTTGTACTCTTTAATGCCATAAATCTCCCTCCATTTTGGTAGCCAAATATTCTGCAACTCACTGCCATAACCCATCCTTACATACGCCTCTTTGTTCGCCACAACATCATCCAACATATCTTTTGCTCCGTAGCGCAAGGCTTTAAGTTTCAGCATCATAATCTCATCTTCTGACATCTGCATATCCTCTGGAAGTGCCGTCATAATTTCATCTTCACTAATTATCTCCGCCATAAACTGCCAGCAAATTGTGCCATGAAAATTCAGACCCTTCTGAAGCACCTTAAAACCCTCTGCCACATCACGCTCAAAGCCATACACCCCATAAATATAGCTGTAAGACAACAGATAGGTGCAAAAATCATTGGACAGCTCAACGCCCCTCTTAAGATTACACTCCAACCTTCTGTGTATCATAGACTTTTCATCTGCGTCAAGGCTATCCCATGTATCATCTTTCTCGACACCAAAAACAAGGCAACTTGAGACACCCAACCTAATACCCTCTCGCATCAGAGCTTGATAATACTCCGTATTGCCTAAATTCAGCGCAGTGAAGGCCAAGTAATAGATTGCACTATACAATCCACCCTTAATACACCTCTCATAGGCATCAATAGCATCTTCGAGCCTATTCTCTTCCTCATAATACCAGCCTAACTGCTCCAACCATAGTAGCGATGCCCCCGCAACACTTGACTCCCTCTCTGCCTCAGCTATTGCAGCAGCCCTATCGGCTTTAAGGTGAGTGCTTCCATAAAACAAGTCGTAGTTTCTACATATTTTTGCCAATAGGCTACCCTGCTCTACAGCCTCAGCATTAAGTGCATGACACAGAGCATGGTCTATTACAAAGTCATCACTCTCCTCACTATACACACACCCCCTTAAATACATAGAGGATAGCATCTGTTTTGCATCCGCAATTCCGCTCTCTGCGGCAAACTTAAAACACTCTGTTGCCTCTTTTAGAGACTCTTTATCTTTACAAGTATGATACAGCCACTGCCCATAGCCATACCTTCCATAGGCATCTGTACTCTCTCTGAGGCGTGATACCATCGTTTTGGAAAACTGTTTCACATCCCTGCGGTCTATAAAATGCGCCAAAAACTCATCTGTCGGCGTTATCTCAAAATCCGCATACCCAGGTTTTACATCTGTTAAATCACAGATAAGTTCATCATCACTCCACCAGCCCTTTCGCACAAGTACCCAATCATGGATATACTCTTGATATGTTCCCTGAGCATGATATGGCTCAACCAATCTTCCCGCCGAATCATATACACCCTGCGAATACCAAGAATAGGCATCAACCGGATTTTTTCGCCATAAGGCAACACATAGAACACCAAAACCCTGGCGTTTTCCGTGGACAAACAGACCCTCATACCTGAATTGTTGGTTAGAGGCATCATAACTCATCTTACCGTATCCGTGAGCAAGCCCCTGCTCATCCGTCGGCCCTTCGTAAGAGGTTTTAACGATTTTTGAAGGCTCTGGCAGTTTCATATTCCCAATTATTTTTTAAGATATGAACAAATATACAAATATTGATTAGAATATCCAATAAAATCTGTCAAAATCGAATATAAAACAAAAAAAGATGGCATGCCAAAAGAACTTGTTTGGCACGCCATCTTTAACAGAAGCTGTAAAAACTACTTAACCTTCTTCTTACCTCCACCAAATACAACACCGAGGTTTACACCAAAGTGGCTCTGCTCAGTCTTCAAATTCTTATAGTAAAGGGTAGCACGCAAGTGGTGGAACAACTCAACACCAACGCGAGGCATAACACAGAAGCAACCGAGCTTGTCGATATCGCCAATCTCAGAAATCTTCTCAATGTCGTTGATAAGCATGCCGTAACCTACGCCGCAACCAACAAAAATAGAGAAATTCTTTGCACGACGAAGATTAAAATCAACAACAGCCAGAC
>JAFWBN010000033.1 GCA_017507075.1 Alistipes sp.
CTTGCCCACAGCGACTTGTAGGCAATAATTAAGCCATAAATTTAGCTAACTCAAAACCACCCGTCTCAGTACCGTCGCTTTTTCAAAAAGCGACGGTACTTAGACGGTACTCTAATTATTACAGAATTTTATTAGCGCGGAAGGAGTAGAATCCTGAGGAGCTGATAATGATATGGTCTGTAAGGGTTATGTCGAACAGAGATAGAGCGTTTTTCAGTTTATTTGTCATCTCTATATCATTTCTGCTTGGTTCTGCGGCTCCGGAGGGGTGGTTGTGGGATATAATAACCTGTGAGGCGAGTAATTCAAGGGCTCGTTTTGTTATTAGGCGATTATCTACCACGGTGGCTTGCACTCCGCCCTGGCTTATTCTCATGCGTTCCAAGATTCGTGATGATGAGGTAAGAAACAGAGCCCAACACTCTTCATGTTGCAGTCCTTCAAAAGTTGGGCGCAGGACATCTACGGCGTCGTTACAGTTGCGGATATGTGTAACATCGAGGCTTTCGTGTTTTGCCATCCTACGACCAAGTTCAGCGGCTGCGGCAATCTTTGCGGCGCGAGAGATTCCTAATCCATCAATCATCCTTAAGCGTGAGATGTTGCTATGGCAGATATCCGACAGCGTATGATTGGAGAGTATCTTGTCGGCAAGGCTCTTGTTGTCAAGAATAATTGCCGCAAGTTCGGAGTCTGTGAGTGAAGAGGCTCCATAGATTGTTATTTTATCGTGTAAGTTATCCATTGTAATGGGGTCTTCTATTCTAAGACTTCTGCTACAACAAATGTGCTACCACCGATAAAGAGTGTATCCTCATCTTTTAATAGATTCTTAGCGTATTCAACGGCTTCAGGTACTGTATTTTTGCACTCAAAGTCAAGACCTAATTCCTCTGCTACACTTGCAATACTCTCTACTTTGGCTGCTCTATGTTGTGATGCTTGTGTGAATATATAGTGAGCCTCTTTAGGCATAAGGCTAAGCATCTGACAAAAATCTTTATCTTCGCAAAATCCCATTACGCAGTACAGCTTGCCATGTGTTACGCTCTTTTTAAGTTGCTCTGCAACCCAACTCATGCCGTGGGCGTTGTGGGCTGTGTCGCAGATAATATTTGGCGAAGAAGAAATCTTCTGCCAGCGACCTTTGAAAGATGTTGCATTGACAGTCTCTCTTACTCCCTCTACAAAGGCTCTGCGACTGATAGAGAGAGGTGTGTTTTCGTGCAGATAGTCCGCAGCAGCACATACTGTTGCGATATTTTGTCGTTGATACTCTCCAAGCAGTGGCAAACGAAGTGTATATTGCTGATTGTCTCTTGTGCGAATCATATCAAAGATTTGCATAGACTCTTCAAGTTGCTGTCTGGTACACTCAAAGGCCTCCTGCGCATATATTACCGATGAATGCTTATCGGCGGCAATCTCCTCTATCACAAGGTTATATGCCGGATTCTTCTCGCCAAGGATAATGGGTATTGATTTTTTGATTATGCCACCCTTTTCGCGGGCAATTTTTGGAAGAGAGTCGCCAAGTAGTGCAGTATGCTCAAGTCCCACATTTGTAATTATGCTTACGGCAGGGATAACGATATTTGTGGCGTCGAGTCTGCCACCGAGACCGGTCTCTATAACTGCCACCTCCACATCGTTTTGTGCAAAATAGTCAAAGGCAAGGACTGTTGTCATCTCAAAGAAGGAGAGTGAACACTCCTCCATATCTTTACGATACTTGCTGACAAAGTTTACCACCTTCTGCTTTGAAATCATCTCTCCGTTAATCCTTATTCTTTCGCGGAAATCTTTTAGGTGAGGAGAGGTGTATAGTCCTACTTGATAGCCCGCTTGTTGTAGTACAGAGGCGAGGATATTTGATACAGAGCCTTTACCATTTGTACCGGCAACATGGATAACAAAATAGCTGCGTTGTGGGTTGCCAATCTTGCGACAGAACTCACTTACACGCTCCAATCCTGGTTTATATGCAGAGGCTCCTACCTGCTGAAAAGAGGGTAGAGAGTTAAACAGATAATCAATAGTCTCGGTATAGTTCATAATCAGTCAAGATAAAATCGTTTTTTTGATAGTATTGCCACGGTATATAGTAGGCAGAGCATTGCAATATAGAGTGATATTCTACCTATATAGTCTCCATGACGAGTGTAGAAGGTTATGTTGTTGTTAATCTTCAGCTCAGCCGTAATTACACCCCTCTCTTCCCAGCCGAGAGTCTGCAGTACATCACCACGAGCGTTGATAAAGCCTGAAATACCCGTATTTGCACTGCGCGCTATATCTCTACGATGCTCTATAGCCCTTAGGCGGCAGAAGGCAAATAGGTATTTGTAGCCCGGAGTGTCGCCCCACCAGCCGTCATTTGAGACTACACCTATAATCTGCGCTCCATTTCTGACAAACTCGCCCATAAAGTTGCCATAAAGACCCTCATAGCATATTGCAGGTGCTACCTTTATATTATTGTGTGTAAAAGGAACCGCTTTGTCTCCAATTCCTAACTGTCCTGCCGTGCCGCCCAAATCAACACCAAATAATCCACCCTCACGAAACCATGCAGGCAGTGTCTCAACGCCGATGACAAGTTTGCCTTTGTGGTGAACAGGAATATTGTTCACATCGCTGCTCATGCCGATAGACGAGTTGAAGATGTCGTAGTATATTCCGTCTCTTGTTCTGCGGTTTGTGTCGCTTTTACGACGATTTCCATAAGGAACAATGCTCTCTGTGCCGGCAATTACCATAGCCTTGGAACGGGTTAGCCTGAGGTGAGATATTATGTTCTGCACAATGCGTGTAGCTCCTATAAATCGCTCATTTACCCTTGAGGCAAGAGAGGTTTCAGGAGCAAGGATAAATTGAGATGAATTTGGCACCTCTTTGATAAGATTTATCATATTGTGATGTTGCTCCTCAATACTGCCGCTAAACTTCTCATAACAATCTATGTTTGGCTGAACGGTAGATATAGTAACACTCTCTAAAGAGGTGTATCGCTCCTTTTTAGGAGAGTTTATAGAGTAGAGTGTAAGCGATAGCAATATTGGCAGAATAATAAACAGCATGGCTCCGCCCCACGCTCTTTTAGAGCAGGTTATAGCCTCAAATAGGGCAATATTGACACACCATACCCATAGTGAGCCGCCCAAAATTCCTGTATATTCATACC
>JAFWBN010000034.1 GCA_017507075.1 Alistipes sp.
ACAGATGGTGCGATGAAAGAGTACAGCCTTTCAGCCCTCAATGGCATAAAATAGCGCGTAACGGAACAAACTAAGTTTCGCAGTATTCGGATTTAGGAAAACCATCGCAGATGGTACAAAGAAAATAGTCCTTAGAGGTCGAGCTTGCTCGAAAACTCTCAAGGACTATTTTCTTTGTAATAGCCGCCAGGCTATCCTAAATCCGCATCAGCACAAGAGAAACGCAGTTTCTCCGAAAGTTTTTGGTGCCGCTTTTTTCAAAAAGCGGCGGTACTTAGGCAGGCAGTTCTGCGTTAGCATCTACTTAACGGGGAACGAAAATTCGAGAATCAGAGGCAGGGCTTCGCGCCAGAATTTCCAGTCGTGGACACCGTCTCTGATACGCATTTCGACAGCCACTTTTTCGCGTTTCATTTCGGCAAAAAAGTCGAGGTTTGTCTGTATCAAGCCATCGTCATCACCGCAGTCTAACATCCAGCGGACAGTGCGCAATTTCTCTATCTGTTCTGTTGTAGCATAGCGTAAAAATTCGACGGGCGAAGTTTGAGCTACAGACCAGAGCCACTCTATCTCATCTGGGTTTGAAGTTACTGCACGATAGCGGTGGTCAAGCAGTCCGCTTGTAGAGTAGCAGGCGTTGAAGATTTCGGGGTGTTTCTGGGCATAAACAACAGAGCCTCCGCCACCCATAGACAGTCCGGCAATAGCTCTACCCTCCTTTTTGGCTATAGTTCTGAAATTCTTGTCGATATAAGGGATAAACTCCTTAAAGAAGAAGTCCTCATAAGCCCAATTTCTAACATTAAAATAGCCCATATTTTTACCACCTCGTCTCTCGCCTATACCCGTTGCGTCGGGCATTACGACAATCATCTTCACAGCCTTGCCTGCGGCTATCTGTTCATCGGTAATACGAGGCTGCTCGCCTCCGCCATCACGATTCCATGATTTATGATTTCCCCACGCTCCGTGCAGCAGATACAGCACAGGATAACGCTCTTTAGAGGTGTCGTATCCATCAGGAAGATAGATTGAGTAGTTTTTCTCAACGCCAAGAATCTCACTCTTTACGGTCAGATGCTCAAGGCGACTTTGGGCATCGGCTGTTACACCTATAAAGAGGAGCAACAGAGTCAAAACGATAAATCTCTTCATATAACATGATTTTAGGTTATTCTGATGACAAAGTTAAGAATTTTTGATTATCTTTGCAAGTCAGACGCCCGCGTATGCGATGCGCGAGCGCGTAAAGGATTGATAAACAGAGGGGCGATAAACAGAGGAGCAATAAAGAAAAACAATAAAATAAAAATAAGAAAATTATGGAATACAACTTTAGGGAGATTGAATCCAAATGGCAAAAAGAGTGGAAAGAACGCAAAGTCTATCGCGTTGATGTAGATAATTCGCGTCCAAAATTTTATGTGCTTGATATGTTCCCATACCCATCGGGAGCAGGTTTGCATGTAGGACATCCACTCGGCTATATAGCTTCGGATATATACTCACGCTACAAACGACTCTGTGGCTACAATGTACTACACCCTATGGGCTATGATGCCTTTGGTCTGCCGGCAGAGCAGTATGCAATTCAGACAGGTCAACACCCTGCTGTAACGACAGAGCAGAATATTGCCCGCTATCGTGAACAGCTTGATAAAATCGGTTTCTGCTACGATTGGGAGCGTGAGGTGCGCACTTGCGAGCCTGAGTATTACAAGTGGACTCAGTGGGCTTTCCTTAAGATGTTTGCTCACTATTATGACCGCAATGCTGAGTGTGCAAAGTCTATAGACGAACTTGTGGCACACTTTGCAGCACATGGTACAGAGGGCATAAATGCAGCTTGCACTACCGAGATGAAGTTTACCGCAGAGCAGTGGGCCGCAATGGACGAGGAGCAGAAGGAGCAGGTATTGCAGAACTATCGTCTTGCCTTCCGTGCCGACACTATGGTTAACTGGTGTCCTAAATTGGGAACTGTGCTTGCCAACGACGAGGTAAAAGATGGATTGTCTGTTCGCGGAGGTTATCCTGTAGAGCAGAAGAGGATGAAGCAGTGGCTGTTGCGTGTTACTGCCTATGCACAGCGTATGCTCGACGGACTTGACGCTCTTGAGTGGAGCGACTCACTAAAGGAGATTCAGCGCAACTGGATTGGCCGCTCTGAAGGAGCGCAGGTATTCTTCGATGCTACAATGGCCGATGGTTCTGTTCGCAAACTTGAGATTTTTACCACTCGCCCTGACACTATCTTCGGTGTAACATTTATGGTTGTTGCTCCGGAGCATGAGTGGCTTGCAGACATGACCACAGCAGAGCAGAAAGCTGCTGTAGAGGAGTATATCGAGCAGACCAAAAAGCGTTCCGAGCGCGAGAGAATTGCCGAAACAAAGCGCGTAAGTGGCGTATTTACAGGTGCTTATGCCACAAATCCGTTTACAGGCAAGCAGATTCCTATCTATGCATCAGATTATGTTTTGGCAGGTTATGGAACAGGTGCAATTATGGCCGTTCCTGCTCACGACTCTCGTGATTATGCCTTCGCCCGCCACTTTGGACTCGATATAGTGCCTGTTGTAGAGGGAGGCGACCTATCTGTAGCATCATACGACGCAAAAGAGGGTGCTATGATAAATTCAGACTTTTTGAACGGCACAGATGTAAAAGAGGCTATATACAAGATGTTTGACGAAGTTGAGAGTCGCGGCTTAGGCAAGCGACTTGTAAACTACCGCCTGCGTGATGCCATCTTCTCTCGCCAGAGATATTGGGGAGAGCCGTTCCCTATTCGCTATGAGGGCAATATTGCTCGCCCTGTAGCGGAGAGTGAGCTACCTATCACCCTACCACCAATCGAAAACTTTGGTCCTACAGAGCAGGGAGAGCCACCTCTTGCTCGTGTAGAGGGTTGGCAGTATGAGTTATCTACAATGCCTGGTTTTGCCGGCTCTTCAGCATACTATCTCCGATATATGGACCCACACAACAACGAGGCGTTGGTTTCAAAGAGAGCTAACGACTATTGGCGCAATGTTGACCTCTACATCGGCGGCATTGAGCATGCTACAGGCCACCTTATGTACTCTCGATTCTGGAACATGTTCCTCTATGATTTGGGATATGTTTGTGAGAGCGAGCCGTTCAAGAAACTTGTAAATCAGGGCATGATTCAGGGTCGTTCAAACTTTGTATATCGTGTTGTAGGCACAAACAAGTTTGTATCTCTCAACCTAAAGGATGAGTATCAGACTCAAGAGATTCATGTTGATGTAAATATTGTCAAGAACGATATTCTCGACCTTGACGCCTTCCGCGCTTGGAGACCAGAGTTTGCAGATGCGGAGTTTATCCTCGAAAATGGAGAGTATATCTGCGGTTGGGCTGTCGAGAAGATGTCAAAATCGATGTTTAATGTTGTCAATCCAGACTTTATTGTCGAGCAGTACGGTGCAGATACACTGCGTATGTACGAAATGTTCCTCGGCCCTCTTGAGCAGTCAAAGCCGTGGGATACAAACGGAATTGATGGTGTTCATAAGTTTTTGCGTCGCTTCTGGCGACTCTTCCATGACCGCAACAATGAGTGGGTGGTAAATGACGAGAAACCAACAGATAAAGAGCTGAAAACACTGCACAAGACAATCAAGAAGATTCGTGAGGATATCGAAAACTTCTCTTTCAACACCTCTGTTGCAGCCTTTATGATTTGTATCAACGAGCTTGGAGAGTGTCATAAGCGAGAGATTCTTGAGCCACTAACAGTTCTGCTTGCACCTTTTGCTCCACATATCACAGAGCAACTTTGGAGCATGTTGGGACACACTGAGACTATCTTTGATGCACAATACCCTGTTTGCGAGGAGAAATATCTCGTCGAGAGTAGCTTTGAGTATCCGATTATGATTAACGGCAAGTTGCGCTGCAAGCAGGTGTATCCACTCTCTGCATCTGTTGCCGAGCTTCAGGCAGATATAGTTACAAAACCAGAGGTACAGCGTTGGCTTGAGGGGGCAACTCCAAAGAAGATTATCGTTGTGCCTGGTAAAATCATCAACATTGTAAAGTAATCGATTATGAAACAATTTTTAGCCATCGTTTTTGCTCTTGCTTTTGTAGCAGAAGTCTCGGCTCAAAATACAGTATCTCTCGAAGGAGCTGATGAGACAGTGCGTTTGTGGGATAACACTACAGCCAAGCACTCCAACCACGAAACTCGTGATGAGGCGTGGCGCAAGGGCAAAAAAAATTCGGTACAATGTACCTCATCGTGCGAACTTTATATCTTCAAAGCTGACCCGGAAAAGAATACGGGCGCAGCAATACTAATGTACCCAGGCGGTGGCTACACCTACCTCAATTTCGCAGTTCCGACAGCTCGTTGGTACGCATCACTCGGTATAACAGCCGTGTTGGTAAAGTATCGTCTGCCAAATTATGGACACTACCAGGCAACAATCGAAGATGCAGCGGGAGCCGTACGCTATATACGTACTCGAACAGATTTGGGTATTGACCCAACTAAAGTGGGAGTGAGCGGTTCTTCGGCTGGAGGACACCTTGCTGCGTGGGTATCAAACGCAATGGCCGATGACGAGAAACCAGCCTTTGCTATTCTGCATTTCCCATGGATTAACTTAACAAAGTGTGTTACCAACACCGAGGGCAAAGCGATGTTCCAACTTCTTGGCAAGAACTACTGTTATCAAGATGCTCTCAATCTGTCGGTAAACAACATGGTCAGCTCTACAACTCCTCCAACACTGCTGATGCTATGCAACGATGACAATGTTGTACCTTCGGTAAGTTCGACATCCTACTACAAGGCTTTGACACAACATGGAGTCAAGGCGTCGCTACACATCTACCCAAAGGGTGGACACAGCCTTAAAAACCACACAAAAGAGTACAAGACCGCTATTATCGATTGGCTCGATTGGCTAAAAATAACCGCTAACGACTAAAAAATACTATTATGAAGCGACTTTTTATCACACTCACATTAGTTGCAACATTGATATTCTCGGTCTCGGCACAAAAGACCATTGTTGAGGTCCCTTGCAAGGCCGACAAGACCATCAAACATTGGAACAACGCAAAGGCCCCTCACTCAAATAAGGAGACCAAAGACGAAGCTCGCGATAAGAACGGACATTTTATAAACACCTCACAAACAGTATTCTATCTCTTTCAGGCCGAGGCAGAAAAGGCTACAGGTCAGTCTGTGGTAGTATTACCGGGTGGCGGTTACGGCACGGTGTGTATTGAAAAGGAGGGTTTTGCTCTTGCCGAATATTTTAAGAGCATCGGCATCACGGCTTTAGTCGTAAAGTATCGCCTGCCTAACAACGGACACAAAGAGGTACCGCTCGAAGATGCGCAAGCCGGATTAGACTATCTGCGTATCAATGCCAAGAAGTTGGGTATCGACCCAACAAAGGTTGGTATTGCCGGCTCGTCGGCAGGCGGTCATCTTGCAGCCTACACCTCAACCTTTACGGAAGATGCCAAAAAACCAGCATTTGCTATTTTGTTCTACCCTGTTATCTCAGGGTCAAGTTGTATGACTCATCAAAATACATTTGCTCGACTGCTCGGTAAGACCCACTCCCAACATCTGCGCGACTACTACTCACTTGAAAACAGAGTCTCAACAACAACACCTCCGACTTTGTTGCTATTGAGTAACGACGATAGTGTAGTGCCTCCAATCAACTCTATACTCTACTACGAGGCACTCAAATACTACTCTGTAGAGGCATCAATGCATATCTATCCCGAAGGTGGACACGGTTGGGTAGGCCACAATGACTTCCGTTACGACAAGGAGTGGAAAAAGGCTCTCAAAAAGTGGTTGGAAGGGTTAAACACGGGTGAATAAACTATCTAAAAATCAAGCAATTATGATTCGCCAATTACTCATAGGATTTGTAATGCTTTGTGCAACATCTGTCGTCTCTGCACAAAAGACGGTGCTTCTCTCGCTTGAGACAAGTGGTGCCGACTATATTGTAGAAAACTTCTGGAACAACACCACCGCACCACACTCTAACGGCATTACAGCCAACGAGAGCATCAACCATAAGATGGAGTTGTTTGGCACCTCGCAAACGGACTTCTACCTCTACAAGGCAGACCCAGCAAAAGCAACAGGTCAAGCTGTGGTTGTAGTTCCCGGAGGAGGTCTTCGCAAGGTGTGTATTGAGTATGACGGCTTTGCCTTTGCACAATATCTTCGCAGCATAGGTGTCAGCGCATTGGTACTCAAATACCGCCTGCCAAACGGACACAGAGAGGTGCCTCTTGAGGATATGGAGGCTGCTCTGAAGTATCTGCGCACAGAGGGTGCAAAGTGGGGTATTGACCCTGCACAAGTGGGTATTGCGGGTAGCTCTGCAGGTGGTTATTTGGCAGCATACGCCTCTACATTTATACCTGACGAGCGCAAACCGGCCTTTTCGATACTCGTCTATTCTGTAATTTCAGGTATTACCCGTAGCACACATCACGGAACTTTCGGTAACCTGCTTGGAAGAAGACGCACAAATGCAGAGCAGGAGTATTACTCGCTTGAAAATCGTGTTACAGCAACTACACCACCAACACTGTTGCTGCTTGCCGACGATGATTTGACAGTGCCATCAATAAGCTCTATACGCTACTACAAAGCACTGCGCAAGTATGGTATTCCATCGGCGATGCATATCTTCCCATCGGGAGGTCATGGTTGGTCAGGACATAATGATTACAGATATGCCGAGGCTTGCAAAAATGCAATCAAAGATTGGCTACAAATACAACAATTACCACAAAAAAGAGAGTAAGTTATGAAAAGGGTCCTCTTTGTAATCACAGTAGCACTCTTTACCCTCTCTGCGTCAGCGCAGAAGACCGTAAAGATTCCATCCTCTGCGGATGATATTGTACACCTGTGGGATAACACCACGGCAAAATACTCCAACTATATGGAGAAGGATGAACGCCTTAAGGGTAAATCAAAGCTCTATAACACCTCTTCGGCAGATCTCTATATCTACACTGCACCGAAAGAGAAGGCTACAGGCTACGCAGTTGTTATCTACCCTGGTGGAGGCTATCGTTACCTAAGTATCCCGCACACATTTCCTGAGTGGTTGCGCGACAACGGCATTACGGCTGTAGTTGTAAAGTACCGTCTGCCAAATGTTGGCCATCCTGAGGCAACACTCGAAGATGCTATTGGTGCTGTGGAGTATATGCGCGCCAACGCTGACAAGTATAATCTTGACCCTAAAAAGGTGGGCGTATGTGGCAACTCTGCAGGTGGACACCTTGCAGCTTGGGTATCCAACGCCATGGAGGATGGCAAAAAGCCTTGCTTCTCGATTTTGGTCTATGGAGCAATGGCTCGTAACAGATACTACAACACCTACAGTGCAGCCTCGCAGATGTGCGGTAAATATACCACTTCACACGAGTTTGCAAAATTCTCTATACCGGAGATGGTAACAGCAACAACTCCGCCGGCACTGCTACTGCTCTCTGACGACGATACAGTTGTGCTTCCATACAGTTCTACAGCATACTACAAGGCTCTTAAACGCTACGGTGTCCCTGCCTCTATGCATATCTACCCTTCGGGTGGACATGGTTGGTCAGGCAGACTTAAATGGGAGTATCGCCAGCAATGGTTAGGTGCAGTAAAGGACTGGATTTACAATTTAGAGGATAATATAAGCCGAAAATAATCAAAATCACAAAAAAATAAAAACCTATGAAAAAGTTATTCACACTAATTGCCTTAGCGGCAGTAGCACTTGTTGCAAATGCGCAGCAGAGTGTAAAAATTGAGAGTAGTGCTGACGAGGTTATTACCGTATGGGACAACACCTCTGCTCCACACTCAAGCAACCAGACAAAGCCAGAAGTTATTAAGAAGAGTGGCAGTGGATACAAGGTCTCTCGCTCTGCAGAGACGGTATTTTACCTCTTCAAGCCAGAGAATCCAACAGGACACAGTCTTATAATCTTCCCTGGTGGCGGTTATAGCACAGTAAATATCGGTTTTGGCATGGCAGAGTGGCTTAAGCAGAACGGTATTACAGCTATGGTTGTAAAATATCGTCTTCCAAATGGACATAGAGAGGTACCTCTTGAGGATGCAGGTGCTGCGGTAGAGTATCTGCGCAATAATGCTTCTCGTTTGGGTATCGACCCTCAGAAGATTGGTGTAAGCGGCAGCTCTGCAGGTGGACACCTTGCAGCATGGTCTTCTGTTGTGCTTGAGGGCAACCAGAAACCAAACTTTGCAGTTCTACTCTACCCTGTTATCAGCGGACAGATTTGGAGCGCAAAGGCTCAGTGGAGCACCTTCTATGAGCTTTTGGGTAAGTGGCGTACACCTGTTGACATCGAAAATCACTCTGTTGATTTGCTTGTCAACGCACAGACACCACCAACACTTATACTGCATAGCGACGATGATGTTGTAGCTCCATCTTACAACTCTACACTATACTATAAGGCCCTGAAACATCACGGAGTGAAGGCTTCGCTACACTTCTATCCTTCTGGTGGCCACGGTTGGAGAGGTAGCAAGAAGTTTGAGTATCGCCAACAGTGGCTTGATGCTACAAAGGAGTGGATTTTGAGTTTCTAATCGAGTAAAAACAAATAAAAAACAATAAAACTATGAAAAAGTTATTTATCATCTTGGCTGCTGCAGCTGTTACAATGAGCGCATCTGCACAGAAAACTATCACACTAAGTCTTGAGGAGAGTGGTGCAGACGAAATCATCACCAATTTCTGGAACAACAGCAAGGCTCCACACTCAAATTTTGAGACTCGCGACGAGAAGATTAACGAGCGTAAGCACTTCTCACAGACCTCTCAGACCGACTTCTACATCTACAAGGCAGACCCTGCAAAGGCTACCGGTCAGGGTATTGTAGTTCTCCCTGGTGGCGGATATAGCAAGGTTTGTATCGCACATGAGGGTTTTGCTATTGCAAAGTTCTACCGCGACCTTGGTATCTCATGCGTAGTTGTTAAGTACCGTCTGCCAAACCTCGGCAACAAGGAGGTACCACTTGAGGATGCACAGGCAGCACTTAAGTATATGCGCACAAAGGGTAAGAAGTGGGGCGTAGACCCTGCTCAGGTAGGTATCTGCGGTAGTAGCGC
>JAFWBN010000035.1 GCA_017507075.1 Alistipes sp.
TACAACTTTCTGCCAACTAAGGGTATCCATACCCACGCAGATACTTACGATAATGGCGATAATAGGCTGTACATAGGAGTACATGCTCACAAGCGTAGGACGCAGTAACTTTTGACCTATAGGTATAAGAAAATAGGTTATAAAGGTTGCGCAGACAATCAAAAATGCGAGTTCTGCGACAAGTGTTGCAGAGAGGCTTGCAAAGTCGATATTTATAATCTCTTTTGCCGCCAAAGGGAGAGATAGTGCTGTAGAGAATAGAAATATCCACTTCATAAATGTAATTACCGAATATTTTGTAATTACGGGCTTAAAAATTCCTAAATACAAAGAGAAACACAGCGAATTTCCAATCATCAGTAGCACACCTGCCGTAGTTGTCTGTGCTACACCACCTGTTGTTGTAACGCTATTGAGAATCAAGTATATAATGCCACACAGACTAAGTATTACTCCGCCAACTTTTTTTACCGAAAGAGGCTCTTTAAGGGCGTATGCGGCTATAAACATTGTATATATCGGAGAAAGAGATGTGATAATAGAGCAATCCATTGGCGTAATACGCGAAATGGCAACAAGGAAAAACATCTGCGTAGCAAAAAAACCGAGTATAGATGCTGCGAAGATTTTTGGGAAATCGGTTCTTTCAACCCTCTCCTTAGGCATAAACAGAGAGATAATCCAGAATAGTAGCCCCGCACCTATAGACCTTAAACAGAAGAGCGTGATTGGGGATATTATTCCGCTACTTGTTAGGTCTTTGCAAACCACAATGTTTAATCCAAATATGGCATAAGCTGTAAAACACGCTATATGTCCAAAGATAGATTTGTTATCCATGATTTTAGCTATCTGTCCAATAAAACGAGCGTGTCCAATGCAATTGGACACACTCAGGCGGAAAGGAGGGGATTCGAACCCCTGAAACGCTTTTGGCGTTTACTCGCTTTCCAGGCGGGCCAGTTCAACCACTCCTGCACCTTTCCTTTTTTCGGGCCACAAAGATAGAGTTTATTTTTCAATCAGCCAATCTTTTTTCTGAAAATTGTTAAAATATAGCAAAAAGGTGTAATTTGTATGCAAAAAGTCGTAATTGATAAGATAATTTATTATATTTGTGGCATATTAACAGTGCTGTGGGCGTAGGTATGTGGGGTTGAAAATAAGGCCATGCAGCTGCCACGGCTTAATTAAGCCTATTTTATGAAGGAACAATTAGAGTCTCTAAACGCACTTACCATCAATTTTGGTGGCGGTGGTATGTTGATTGTCAACATTATTCTTGCTTTTGTGATGTTTGGTGTCGCTCTTGGCATTAAAACTCAGACTTTCAAAGATGTCTTTAGAAAACCAAAGTCGGTTATCACGGGAGTTTTGCTGCAGTGGATTGGTCTTCCATTTGTAACTTTTTTGGTCGCATTAGCCCTTAATCCGCTTATTACCCCGATGGTGGCGTTGGGTATGATACTTGTGGCATCTTGTCCTGGTGGTAATATCTCCAACTTTATCTCTTCGCTATCAAAAGGAAATATTGAGCTAAGTGTCTCAATGACAGCCATTACAACAGCTTTCGCGCCAATAGTAACTCCATTGAATTTCTTTGTATGGGGTAATCTGTATAGCCATATAATCAGTATCCGTAATGATATACCGGTTTTGGTTATTCCATTTATGCCAATGCTTGAGCAGATACTCTTGCTGCTTGGTGTACCTATTGTGTTGGGATTGCTCTTTGCAAAGTATTTTCCAAATGCAACAAAGAAGATTACCAAACCAGCACAGATAATGTCAATATTGCTATTTATAGTGATGGTGATAGCCTCGGTTTCACAGAATTTCGAGATTATTGTAAATAACATCTTCTATATCTTCTTTATCGTCTTGTTGCATAATGCATGTGCGCTTGGTACGGGTTATTTTGGTGGAAAACTAATGAAATTACCTATAAAGGATTGTCGTTCACTTACAATTGAGGTAGGTATTCAGAACTCTGGTTTAGGCCTTGTTTTACTCTTTAATCCTGCAATTTTTCCTCCTGAAATATGGCATGGACACTACGGCGGTATGTTGATAGTTACTGCATGGTGGGGTATCTGGCATATTATTTCTGGCCTTACCATGGCATACTTCTTCCGTAGAAAACCTCTTGCAGAGTAGTTATGGCAAAACAGAAAAAGATTCAGGATTTCGATGCTGCCTATGCCTTCTTGAGGCACTATGTTGATTTTACTCTTAAACTCTCGTACCGTACAGTAAGGTATGTCGGGTTAGAGAGGATTCCTCAGGATGGGGCTGTTATTTATGCTCCAAATCACACTAACGCGCTGATGGATGCCCTTGTGCTGCTGGCGATGGATAGAAAGGCGAAGGTCTTTGTGGCTCGCGCCGATATTTTTAGAAATCCTAAGCTCGCAAAAATCTTTACATGGCTTAAGATTATGCCTATAATGCGCAGTCGTGATGGATTTGACCAGGTTAAGAAGAATTATCAGACTATTGAAAAAGCTGTTGATGTGTTGAGGGATAAGGTACCGTTTTGTATCTTTCCGGAGGGAACGCATCAAGCAAAATACTCCTCTTTGCCACTCTCAAAGGGTATATTTCGTATAGCTTTTCAGGCGCAGGAGCTTATGCCTGATATGCCGCTATATATTGTTCCTGTAGGGTTGAGATATGGCAGTTTTTTCCGTTTTCGTTCTACTGTAAGAGTTCAGATTGCAGACCCTATAAATGTCGGAGAGTTTATCTCTTCACATCCGGAAATGACTCCTCAGGAGCAGATGAACTCTATGAAAGAGTTGCTTGCGGAGCGCATGAAACAGTCGATTTTCTATATCCCAAATGATGAAAATTATGATGCGGTATATGAGATTTGCGCAGCAGTGGTAAAAAAGCAGGTTAAACAGCTTGAAAAGGGTAAAAATCGTCTTGATGCACACTTTGAGGCTAATAATATCACAGTAAAGCAAATTGATGCACTAAAAGAGAGTAATCCTTTAAGCGCAGAGCGTTTGTTACAACTTGGAGCAGAGGCATCGAAGATTAGAAAAAAAGAGAAAATCAGCTTGGCATCGGTATCTATCAAATATCCGGTATTGTCGCGTATTCTTAAATTTTTATTCCTTGTTGTCGCTTTGCCATACTGTATCCCGGTATCTATACTCACATTGCCAATCAATGCGTTGTGCAATTTTCTGTTTACAAAGCTCAAAGACTACGCATTTAGAAACTCTGTGCGCTACCTTGTAAATATCCTGCTCTGGCCGCTGTTGATGATTATATACTCTATTGTAGCCTATATTTGTCTGCCATGGCAGTGGGCTCTGCCTCTGACTGTGGTGCTACTTCCGGCACCCGTTGTGGCTCAAGAGACTTGGCGACTTATGCGACTTGTGGCTTCAGATATTAAGTTGCTTGCAAATAGCTCTTTAAGGAGTAAGTATAGAGAGATTAGAGAGATTATTTTTAACCAAAAACTATAAGTGATGAAACTAAAGTATTGTTTGACCGCTATTTTAACGGTTGCAATGACATTTGTTGCATATCCAAAGCAAAAGCAGACTGCAACATCTGAGCAGCCTGCCTCAAAGAAAGAGATTGTAAAGACAGGATATAACTTTGGGCCGCTGCCGGCTGTGGCTTTTGATGCCGATAAAGGTTTTCAGTTGGGCGCACTGCTCAATATTTATGACTTTGGAGACGGCTCTACATATCCAAATACCCGCCAGCAGTGGTATATGGAGGCATCATTCTTTACTAAAGGCTCACAGCTCTATGTTGTTTCGTATGATAACAGATTTCTTATCCCTGGGGTGCGTTGGTCGTCGGCACTGACTATCACTAATGATAAGGCTATGGACTTCTATGGCTTTAATGGCTATATGTCTTACTATGACCATGAGAAGGTTGCAGCAGGTAAGGATAAGTCAAATGAGGATATGTATATCTATACCCCTAAGTATCGTACAAATCGTCTTGCATTGCTCTTTAAGAGCGATTTTGTGGGTAATCTGTGGCAGAAAAAGCTCTTTTGGGAGGCAGGTTATCACTTTAGCTACTTTAAGCAGGGTGCAATAAACCGTGAGAAGATAAATAAGAATAAAGATGAGTATAAGATGTTCCCGGACTCTGAGCCTACACTCTTTGAGCAGTATCGAGATTGGGGTATTATATCAGATAATGAGGCAGATGGCGGTATAAATAGTACCGTCAGATTGGGACTTCTGTTTGATACCAGAGATAAGGAGGGCGCACCATCAAGAGGTATCTGGGCTGAAGCGCATGTTATGCTTGCGCCAAAATGGCTCGGTACAACAAACCCTTACTATAAGTATTCGGCAACCTTCCGCCACTATATCCCTGTTGTAAAGAACGATATTCTTACTATCGCATATCGTCTTAACTATGAGGGTACTTTCGGAAAGGATGCCCCTTACTATGTCTGCCCGTATCTTACAACAATGGGTCCTACTTATGACCGTGATGGCATGGGAGGCTATCGTACTGTACGCGGAATTATGCGAAATAGAGTACAAGGCCTCGATATGGCTGCCTATAATGCAGAGATTCGTTGGCGTTTTGTTCCATTTACACTCTGGAAGCAGAATATCGCTTTTGGACTTAATCTGTTCAGCGACGGAGTTATGGTAACAAAGAACTTTGATATGTCATTTGGTAGAACAAAGAGCGATTTTGCATCAGAGGCTGAATATACTAAGGTTAAAGGCGAATATGAAGAGTATATGAAAAAGGGTCTTGACTCAGACCGCCCACATATCTCTGTGGGTGCAGGCTTCCGCTTTATTATGAACCAAAACTTTATCGTCTGCCTTGAATACGGTAAACCTGTAGGTAAATATGGCAAACAGGATGGTAATGGGGCGTTTTATATAAATACGGGATACCTATTCTAACCTTGTGTAAGAGGCTGAATAAAAAGGCTCTTTTGTTGTTATGCTCGCCCTCAAAATGCTCACATACGCCTTAGTATGCTCCGCTTTTTCGGTCTCGCAAGCCTAAAAATAGCTCTTTTATTCAACCTCTTGAGAGTTATGGATGACTAAATTGCTTTTAGTCATCCTTTTTTATGCTCTTTCAATAACGCCTTTAGTGTCAACTGTTTGGTTGCGCAAATTTTGTAGGGATAATAGGGATTTTAAGGAGATTAACGAGATTAGGGAGCGCAACAACAAAATTATGCTGGGTTTTATGCCCGCCCAGCATAATTTTTTTTGAGCAAAAGCTGTCCGCACTATTTCGTGTCGCGCACAACTATCCTACTTGCTAACAACGCCTAAAAATCATACGGCTCTATCGCATCTGCATACTCTTTCCAACCATCAGCGGCCTTGTATAAGTTAACAGACTCACGAGGAACATAGATTTTACGACCTGAGGCGTTGTCGTTAAAGGCTTCCCAATAATCCCAAAAAATTGCTGTTGGAGGAGTTGTGCGCTCACAGAATACGCTTGTCAAACCAGAGCAATAACTGAAAGTCTGATGTTCAATTTCTGTTACACTATCAGGAATAGTAATACTTGTCAAACCAGAGCAACACCAGAAAGCACAATTTCTGATCTTTGTTACACTATCAGGAATAGTAATACTTGTCAAACCATCGCAATACCAGAAAGCATAACTTCCAATCTCTGTTACATTATTAGGAATAGAGTATGTTGTAAGGCCAGCTGGTGCAAAGGAGTTTAATACTCCGTCAATAATCAGACATCTACCATCCTCTGACGCGAATTTTCCATTAAATTCTGCAAGATTTTTGCAAAATTCGAAAGGATTATTTCCAATTTCAGTTACACTATCAGGGATAGTAATGCTTGTCAAACCATAGCAATTTTGAAAAGTTCCATATCTAATACAAGTTACACTCTCTGGGATAATAATGCTTGTCAAACTATGGCAAGAAGAGAAAGCCTCAACTCCAATTTCAGTTACGCTGCCTGGAATAATAACACTTGTTAAACCATCACATCCACTGAATGCATTTCCTCCAATCTCTGTTACGCCATTAGGAATATTGTATGTAGTAATACCTGCTGGAGCAAAGGATTTTAATACACCGTCAACAATTAGACATCTGCCATCCTCTGACGCGAATTTTCCATTAAATTCTGCAAGATTTTCGCAATTTTTGAAAGGATTATCCTCAATCTTAGTTACACTTTCAGGAATAGTAACACTTGTCAAACCATCGCAAAAACAAAAAGCATAATCTCCAATCTCTGTTACACTATCCGGTATAGTAATACTTGTCAAGCCTCGGCAACTGTAAAATGCATTCCTTCCAATCGAAGTAATGCTATTCGGAATAGTTATTTGCTTAAGTTTATCACATCCCAAAAACAACTCTTCTGGCAGGAATTGTAACTTACCATGTATAACAATACTTTTTAATCCATTAGATTGAGAGGTTGATTTAACAGGTAGTTTTTTAGATAAATCTATAAAACTATTATCAGTTGTAGTGTATAGTATCGTGGTAGTGCTGGTTGAGTTTTTACCGTTTGAAATGATTTTATCGGCACACTCAGCCCACCCTGCTTTATACCAATCCACAGACTCCTTATATACATATATTGCTGATAAATTTGTGTCTTTGAAGACATCATATTGTAATGTGGGAGGTGTTACAGGCTCACAATATACTTGACTAAGATTACTGCAATTACCAAAAGCCCAACCTTCAATTATAGTTACACTATCAGGGATAGTAATACTTGTAAGTCTGTTGCCATCAGCAAAAGCTCCATAACCAATCTTAGTAATCTTATCATCAAATTCTATTATACCTTTTCCATCAGTGTAGGTCATTGATACTATTTCTGCCCCAAAATCAGCAGATGTAGAAGGCACTACAATCTTTCCATCTGTCGATGTGTACCAAATCTCGTTGTTTGGGATGACAATTATATCATCGTTTTTGTTATCCTCAGAGGATGATGAGTCTTCAGAATTATTCTCCTTGTCTGTCGTATCTTCAGTGTTGTTGTCAATAGGCTTTTTGTCGAAGTAGATTGTGTGCGTACAACCGTATGCAGATAGGATAAAAAGCAGCGTGAGGATAGTTAACAATCTCTTCATAGTTGTTAATTTTACAGTTCATAGAAAGGTTTAGTTGTACAAAATTAGTAAAACTTTCTGATATAAGCAACTTTGCTGTAGGATATTACGGGGATGGGGAGTGATTTTGGACTCTATATTTTGAATTTTAGTTTTGCGGAGTTATCTTTGCACAAAAATATAGAAAAGAACATACTTAATACAAGTTACAAGTAGGATATGAATACAGAACAATACATTTCAGAGGTAGTTTTAAGAGCCGTAACTTCGCTTTATGGACAGGTTTCTCCGCAGCAGATTCAGATACAGAAAACCCGCAAGGAGTTTGAGGGAGATTACACCATTGTAACCTTCCCATTGCTCAAATTGTCGCGCAAGTCGCCGGAGGCAACTGCTACAGAGATTGGTGAGAAAATTATTGCCGAGAATAGCGAATTTGGCGGTTACAATGTAATCAAAGGCTTTTTGAATCTCTCTCTGAGTGCTGCATTTTGGTCAGAGCGTTTTGAAGAGATTAAAGGCACTGAGAACTATGGTCATGGCGAGGCTACAGGTAGAACAATAATGATTGAGTATTCGTCTCCAAACACCAACAAACCGCTTCACTTGGGTCATATTCGCAACAATCTGCTCGGATATTCTGTTGCGCAAATTCTTAAGGCAAACGGACACAATGTTATCAAGGCAAACCTTGTCAATGACCGCGGTATTCATATCTGCAAGTCTATGGTTGCTTGGTTGCGTTATGGAAATGGTGCGACACCTGAGAGTACAGGCCTTAAGGGCGACCATCTTGTTGGCGACTACTATGTAGAGTTTGATAAACACTACAAGGCTGAGATAAAAGAGCTTATGGCGGCAGGCGCAAGCGAGGAGGAGGCTAAGAAGAAGGCTCCGATACTTCTTGAGGCGCAAGAGATGTTGCGTAAATGGGAGGCTAAAGATGAGCAGGTGCGCTCACTATGGCAGACCATGAACGGCTGGGTATATGATGGCTTTGATGTTACATATAAGGCTTTGGGTGTAGATTTTGACAAAGTTTATTATGAATCTCAGACCTATCTGCTTGGTAAGAGCATCGTTTCAGAGGGTCTTGAGAAGGGTATTTTCTTCCGCAAAGAGGATGGCTCTGTATGGATTGACCTTACTGCTGACGGTCTCGATCAGAAGCTACTTCTCAGAGGTGATGGCACATCTGTATATATGACTCAAGACCTTGGTACTGCACTTCAGCGTTTTGAGCAGAATAGTCTCAACGGTATAATTTATGTTGTAGGCAATGAGCAGAACTATCACTTCCAGGTGCTCAAACTTGTGCTTAAGAAGTTGGGTTACGATTGGAGTGATGATATTTACCACCTCTCATACGGCATGGTAGAGCTTCCAGAGGGTAAGATGAAGTCAAGAGAGGGTACAGTTGTTGATGCTGACGACCTTGTTGCTGATATGATTTCAACTGCACGCGAGATGTCTGCCGAGTTAGGCAAACTTGATGGACTGACAGAGGAGCAGACCTCGAAAATATGCACAATGGTAGGTCTTGGCGCACTTAAATACTTTATTCTCAAGGTTGACCCTAAGAAGACCATGCTCTTCGACCCTCGTGAGTCTATAGATTTCAACGGAAATACAGGTCCGTTTATCCAATATACACATGCTCGTATCTGTTCTGTATTGCGTAAGGCTACAGAGCAGGGTATAGACTATGGTGGTGCGGTAAAGGCAGACTTCTTGCCAGAGGAGATAGAGATTGTAAAGACTCTGTGCGACTATCCTGCAACTGTTGCTACAGCAGGAGCGCAGTTTGCTCCATCTGTCATAGCGGCATACACATACGAGCTTTGCAAGATGTTCAACGGATACTATCACGACCACTCAATACTTAGAGAGGAGTGCCAGACAACTAAAATTATGCGTCTGCAGTTAGCAGCACAGGTTGCTCGCGTAATTTCAGACTCTATGTTGTTGCTCGGTATCTCAGTTCCGGAGAGGATGTAGGCTGTTTTGAAACTTTGACAGCTCCAATTATATAATTTTAATAAAATTCAAAACAGCACCTAATTATGGCAGGTTCAAACTTTGTTGACTATGTAAAGATTTTTGCCCGTTCTGGTCATGGTGGCGCAGGCTCGGCACACTTCCGTAGAGAGAAGTTCGTTGCCTTTGGTGGTCCTGATGGTGGCGATGGAGGCAAGGGTGGTAGCATTATACTTAAAGGCGATAGACAGTATTGGACGCTTATTCATCTTAAATACCAACGACACCAATTTGCTGAAGATGGTCAATGTGGCTCTGGAGCGCGCTCGTCGGGCAAAGATGCTAAGGATATAGTTATTCCTGTGCCTCTGGGAACTGTTGCGCGTCGTCTTGTAGAGCAGGAGGATGGAGAACAGACTTTAGAGTATGTTGGCGAGGTTACAGAGGATGGCGAGGAGTTGGTTTTGCTCAAAGGTGGTAGA
>JAFWBN010000036.1 GCA_017507075.1 Alistipes sp.
GCAGCAGAAGGCGCTTTCGATACTCTAGTAAGTACTCTGAAAAATTCAGTAGTAGACGATTTAAAAATCTGCGGTAAATCTAATTTAGAAGATACTGCACAAATTATGAAAAGTTCGTGGAATGTTTTTAAAAAATTTGTCCATAATTATAGAATTCTAAAGCAAAACGCCGGCGAAGATACGTCTACAACTAATTATGATAGCGACGCTAGTGCCGATACCCAGGGAGATATCATGAGCACAATTTTGCAAAAACTTCTGCAAAACGCCGCACTTTTTGGCCAAGCAGCAATTTATACACTCCAAGACAAAGACGTCCAGTCAGAAATAGGCAAAGGCGGAAATGCGTTTCTTAATTTCACAAAATGCAATGGCAAAATTGCTTTTGATAACTTACTAAACAGCACAGGTGTTATGAGCGACGTTATGAATAATAAGCCAACACCAGTTATTTCCGAAGGTTATGTTGACATTAATCCAGGAGAAACACAACCAATCACTTCTTTTGCCACTATACCTTCAGAAAGTATTACATATACCTTTTATAAAAAATATACAAAATCGTATACAACGACAATAGAATATACCGACGGAGTCTTAACAGACGACTACAAAACCTTAGATGATATAACATCCGAATTAATTGGCTATGAAAAAACATACACAGATAATGGCCACAAAATCAAATCTGATACACGCTACGTTCGCCGCCCCGGCAACATCTATGGCACAGAATTTAGGACCAGACTATTGTCGGTTGATAAAAATACCTTCACTGGTACGGTAACGCCTCCAGGCAGTGGAGCCTATACTGAAGCAACCGTTACAAATCCCCCAGAAAACCTCGATAATAATCAAACTAATGATAGACCAGTTGACGCAGTAGACAAAAAGTACGATGATACAATCTTTGCAGGATCTGACAATAACGATAGTATAAAAGCAACCTATAACCACGCTGCTACCGCTAAGGCTGACGAAAACACCACCAGCAAAGGTTGTGAGGCCATGGATGATTACGATATTCCATGGTATATAGATGGCGATCTCAGAAAATCAGGTGTCGACATAAGCACCATACCATTCCGTTTAGCCGTTAATAATCAAGAATGCATAAATCCAAAAGACCCGTTGCTCACTTCAGAGGGGGAAAGCTATACATACACCATCGACAACACTGCAGATGAACATAGTAGCGGTAATGCTATCGCTCTTGGTACCAAAGACAGAGAATTCCTTCAAGGCGGTCATATAGCTTCAAAATATGAACTTCAGGCTGATAAAAGCCTTAAAGAGACAGGTGAGCTTAAAGCCAACGTTAAGTTCAAAGTCTCTCGCCCTTGGAACTACAATCTATCAATCAAAAAATTTGCGATTAACCAACCTGGCGGTCTCTTCGTCACCGACGGCTCAGTTACACTTTCCGCAGAAGTCATTAACAGAGCAAACTCAGAAGAGAGCAACCCATCTTATTCACCAAAAGATACAAAAGCAGAAATATACAAAATCCTAGTTGAGGATACGAATCAGCGTAACTATTACAATGGGGTGTTAGGCTCCGGCAATGGTATTCCTGGTGCAGAATCTGCAGGCTTCATAGATCTCAACGATGACAAAGGCAATGGTATCAAGTACGCCCAAAAGAAAGCAACTGGAGAAGAACCGGGCTCTAGTGGAGTAAAAACTTCTGACTCAATAGATTATAGTTATGGAGACGACAAAGTTGGTCAACTCCTCTGTTTCTACCTCAGAGTTAACCATACTGATAGTAACAAGGATACAAATAATAACGGCGGCTATGTCAATGGCAGTAATGGCGGTACGCCAAATAATAACTATCTTTACTCTAAACTTGCCTGTGCTACTCTCATTGGTGTTCCACATGCAGAATTCTGGGGAGGTAGTGTCTTCTCTACAGGAAATATAGAAACTAAGATTTATCAGCACACACGTCTCGGCGGTAGTAGTACGTTCATTATCGGCTCATGGGCTGACTATGGTGTGATTGGTAAAAATAATATTAGAGGTCTCGCATCTGGTAAAACAATCGGGCAAGAAAAAGTAGATGATAGCTATGATTGTAAACATCATCCGCTTACAATTAACAATAAAACTTGTGAGGACAAAGGTACCCCCTCCGTTGACGAAACTTACCTAGATGCCACAGATCCAGCTGGTACTGCTATCTCCACAATCGGCCATAACCAAAGTATTGTATCAACCAACACTAAAACCAGGCTCTTAAGCAAATATAGAAAAGTTAACGGTATCGAAGACCATGGTCTTTCTTCTATCCAACCCACTACTGCCAATGCTCATGGCCAAGATTCCCAATACTACTGCTATACGAATGGCGATTTTACTACTCTAGTTAATTGCAACACAACCACATATGGAGATACTAACAATGCCTATCGTTACACATATCAAGATGGAGATCTAGATATAGGAAATCTCACGCTCCAACATAGCACCACTCATGTTATTTACGCGACGAGAGATATCAATATCAACGGCAATATTAAATACGATACATATGAAGGTAGCGGCTACACTAAACTCAGCCAAATTCCTCAATATATCATTATTGCTGATGGGAATATTAATATTGATGACTCCGTCACAGAAATTAACGCATGGCTAATTGCGGATGCAGATAACAACGGCTCAGGTACAATTGATACTTGTACGTTCAATCAACCGAGCGCCGAAGACTCTGGCAAGGAACTAATCAAAGGGCCAAATGATTACAACGCCAATGTCTGTAATGATCAACTTGTTGTTAAAGGTCCTGTCTTTGCTAATAAACTACAGTTAAGCCGTACACAATTTGGCGCAGCAGAGAAGTTCGATATCAATCCACTTTCTTACTATTGGGCCTATGCTCAAGCTAAGGAGAGTGGGAGATCAACAGTAGTATATCAACGCTATCTCCCTCCACGCTACTAAAAACAGCCCCTTCGGGGGCTTTTTTGATGGTCGGTCTTGGCTAGGGC
>JAFWBN010000006.1 GCA_017507075.1 Alistipes sp.
AAGTGCACTGCTAAGGTACGTAACTTCACCAACTTCGGCGTATTCGTTGAGATCGAGGAGGGCGTAGATGGCCTCATCCACATCTCAGACCTCAGCTGGACTAAGAAGGTTAAGCACCCAGGAGAGTTCACTCAGCTTGGTGCTCAGATCGAGGTAGTAGTTCTCGAGGTAGATAAGGACAACCGCCGCTTGAGCCTCGGCCACAAGCAGTTGGAGGAGAATCCTTGGAACGAGTTCGAGAGCAAGTATGCTGTTGACACTGTTCACACAGCTACTATCAGCGAGCTCACAGACAAGGGTGCTATCGTTGCTTTGGAGGAGAACATCACAGGTTTCGTTCCTGCTAAGCAGCTCGTAAAGGAGGATGGCACTACTTTGAAGGCTGGCGAGACTGCCGAGTTCAAGGTAATTGAGTTCTCTAAGGCTACAAAGCGTATCACACTCTCTCACTCTCGCATCTTCGAGGAGGAGAAGCGTAAGGAGATAGCTGCTGAGAAGGCAGAGAAGAAGGCTGCTGCTGACGCTGCAAAGGCTTCTGTAAAGAAGATCAATGCTGCTGTCGAGAAGACAACCCTCGGTGATATCGCAGGTTTGGCTGAGTTGAAGGCTCAGATGGAGAAGGGTAAGTAATAGACTTATCTAACCTAATATCCAATCCCAAGTCGTAAGGCTTGGGATTTTTTATTATCTTTGTACACCTATATATAATGTATGAGTATGCAAATGGTGGAAAATCAAGCCGAGATAGACAAAAAGTTTATGTCGATGGCAATAGAGGAGGCTAAAAAGGCGTTAAAAGAGAAAGAGGTGCCCATAGGAGCAGTCATAGTATGTGGCTCACGCATCATAGGCAGAGGACATAACCTCGTGGAGACACTATGCGACGCCACAGCTCATGCAGAGATGCAGAGCATAACAGCGGCAGCTTCTGCCCTCGGCGGAAAATACCTCAAAGGGTGCACGTTGTACGTAACGGTGGAGCCCTGCGTGATGTGTGCCGGAGCATTGGCGTGGAGCCAGATAGAGCGAGTGGTGTATGGTGCAGAGGACCCTAAACGCGGATACTCGACGGTAGGCAAGAACCTACTCCACCCCAAAACAACAGTTACCTCAGGAGTGATGCAGGAGGAGTGCGAAGCGTTGATGAAGGAGTTTTTCAAGTCATTACGATAGGGAGCAGTGGGTTGAAAAACACAAGATAGTGGAGGGAAAAATTTGCAATATGGATAAAAAATAATAACTTTGCATTTTAGCCGCCCTGCCCACATAGGACAAACAGGCGGCAAGAGAAGACAATTATAGTAAAAAACCTTAATACAACTTATTGATTATGAGAAAATTTGTTTTGATGGTTGCTGCACTCTTCACATTCGCTGCAGCATCGGCACAGAGCGACGTGGTTACTAACTTCAACAGCAGTCTTGACGCATTGAAGGCAAATGACTTTGCAACAGCAATTCCACTCTTGGAGCAGGTGATTATCGACGGCGAGATGGAGGAGGATGAGACAGTCCTCAACTGCGTAAAGAATGCAAAGACACAGCTTCCTGTGGCTTATATGAAGTCTGGTCTGATGGAGGCTAAGGCCCAGAACTTTGATGCTGCTATCGAGAAGCTCAACCAGGCAATGTCAAAGGCAAAGATGTATAACAACACAAAGGTGGCTCAGGCTGCAGGTAAGGCTTTGGCACAGGTTTACCAGGTGCAGGGTGGCGTGCCTTTCAACGAGGGTAACTACGCTGTAGCTGCAGAGATTTTTGCTAAGGGATATGAGGCTAACCCACGCGAGACAAAACTCGCTATGTTGTTGGCGGAGAGCTACTTCAAGATGAACGAGTACGAGAAGGGTATGAAGGTATGTGAGGAGGTAATGGCTCTGCCTAACACATCACTCTTCGAGGCTGGTAAGGCTGAGGCTCAGGCAAAGATGAGTATGTACACCAACAACAAGGTGGCTGAGTTGCAGAAGGCTGAGGACTATGACGGCGTAATCGCACTCGCTGAGACTATCACCGACGCAGCCCTCGCACAGCGTATCACTGTACAGGCTTACTTGTTGAAGAAGGACTACGCAAAGGTTATCGAGTTGGGTGAGGCAGCTGCTGAGTTGCAGACCAACGACGATGATAAGTCGGCAGTATACTTCAACCTTGCATCGGCTTACAACGCTAAGGAGATGAAGCCTCAGGCTATCGCTGCTTTCGGTAAGGTTACTGTTGAGCCTTACTTGACTCCAGCAAAGGAGGCTATCGCAGGTTTGTCGAAGTAAACGATACAAAGAAAGCGTTTTTCATAAATGGGGATGTTCCGTAAGGGCTGTCCTTTTTCGGCGGTGAAATGTTATTCACCGCCGAATTTATTATGGGGTGTTGTTTGTTTGGAAAATAAATTCTATATTTGTGGTAACAAACGAGTTACATAGATGATGAACGGAAGTTCAGTATAAGGGTATCAAATACCCCTCCCCATTTTATATGGGGGGGGGTATTTTGCTGATTATCAACACGCTGCAGAAAATGATGAACTAAAATTAAATACTATGAAAAAACTTTTACTTTTGTTGGCAGTAATCGGAATGACATTTACTGCTTGTACCGAGGGCGGTGGCCTCGGCGAAGAGAACAATGGTAACCCAAACGGGCAGCCGACACACTCGCTTACAGTATCTTTGACGGATATCGATGTAGATTGCAAAGGTGGCACGAAGACCATCGAGATTGTGTCCACTTGTAGTTGGGCGGCAAAGAGTAGCGAAGATTGGTCGTGGATGCAAATCAGTTCGAATGAAGGCGGAGCGGGGATGTCTACGGTCACCCTTACGATATCCAAAAACTCTGCACTAGAGGAACGTCGTGCGACAATCACAATATGCAACACAACGCACAATCTTGAGCAGACTATCGAAGTTGTGCAAGGTGCCAATGAACCATATATCACATTATATAGAAGAAATATCAATGCTAATCCTGACGGCGAAACAGTGACAGTTGCTGTAAACTCAAATGTCGATTATACGGTTACTTCGACGGAGGATTGGTGTCGGTCGAGTATCTCTAACGGCGACAAAGGTTATTGCGAATTCACCATTACTATTGACGCCAATACAGAGGATAATGTTCGTAGAGGACGTATAGAGATAAAGAATGCAGAGTACGACTGCGTTGCGGAAATTTCAATTGAACAATATTATGCTGCGCAGATTGTGTTTACCGATTTGGAGCAATGTAAATCAGATAAGAAATTTCATGTTGGTGTAGGTCCCGTAAAAACTGAAGTTGACGTACATGTTTATTCTAATGTTGGTTTTGAGGTGGTGAATAATTCTTATTGGATAACAGTTGACAAACTACACACAGCAGACAATTTGTACACCATTAAAATCAAAATCCCAACTATTGGCCTCGGTAGCCCATTCGAATTTACGGATTACACCATTAAGCTTGAGAGCGTAGAGTATGAATATGAAGTTGTTAGCCGAGAAATAGTGGTCAGGCAATACTCTCCGAATGAGAACGCTGGCGACTTGGTCGAGTTTGGTGGAGCGAAAGGCGTAGTATCTCATATGCATGATAGCAGAGTGGTCGTTGTGTCGGTCGATGAGGCTTATCTCCCATATTGCACAAAGCTTGGTCACTGTGATAATAAATTATGTTATGATGGCTATACTAATGCCGGTGAATCATATAGTTGGGATGATGGTATGCATCCTGCTGAGAAATGGTGCGAAGATTATGGTAG
>JAFWBN010000037.1 GCA_017507075.1 Alistipes sp.
GACGCGCGCCCAAATTAAAGTTCCCCCTCCGCCAAATTAAAGCACCACCCAATTTGTCGTCAGAGTGGTACATTTACCACGCTCGCCCTGAAAAACAACGAAGGGCTGTACTCTTCGTACTGCCCTTTGTTGGGGTGAAGGGTAGCGGCAGGAAATGTGCCGCTATCACAACAAATTAAAGCACCCATTTGTGCTTAGAAGGGCGTAGATGCAACGCTCGGCAAAAATACCCGCGATGGGCTGTACTTTTCGTACTGCTCATTGCGGGTACTTTTTGTTAGCGGAAGTAGATGCCGTGCTATCACGACAAATTCACAGCAAATATATTAGCGATAATTAGCCTTAACCAAAAACTCCACCTGAGAATTAAACTGCTCATTTGCGAGTAGCTCCTCAAGGGTTATGTGCATGCGATAACGCCAATAGTGAGTTGGGTTTGCCGGCACATTGATTCGCTCTGCATCGGGGTCTGAGTAGCGCAAAGCTCCGTCTATTGACATCCAATCCTGGAGTGGCAAAATTGTAAGCATTGCAGGTGATGCAAGGTGGCGATTGATAATTTCGCGACAGATTTCAGGTGTAGCGTCTGCAGGAGCCTCGCCCCACCACTGCATAACATTGTTATAGTAGTGCTGAGTAGTCTCGCGGTTCTCTCTCCACCATGCGCGAACAGGGTTCATATCGTGTGTAGAGGTTGTGCAGACTGCCATATAAGGGTAGTTCATAACGCTGCCGAACTCCACGCCTGTATCCTTTGGCATACGCTCGATTTCAAGTGAGAGAATCTGCTGATTTCTCATAACCTCAGGAACGCAATCCGGAATCATACCCAAATCCTCACCACAAGTAAGCATACGGGTAGTCTCTACGAGCATAGAGAGTCGAGACTCTGCGATACCCTTCCAGAAATCATTGTGGCGGCGGTAGTAGAACTCGTTATGAATCTCGGCAAAGGCGTGTTTCTGCGAGTCTGACAGAGAGGCAAAACGCTCTGTTGAAAACGGAGTGATACGAGGATAGTAGTGTCCTGCCTTGTGGCGATACTCAAGCCACAGCACATTATCAGAGCTATAATCGTGAGCCACATCACGCTCTACATTAAAGTCGAAACCTCTATAGCGAATCTCATCTGCTGTATAAGGCATTGATGGATTAAACTCGCCAAGAAGAGCATTTACAGCATCAAGAGGCACCTCCCAAATGCGGAAGAAACCGAGGATATGGTCGATACGGTATGCATCAAAATACTCTGCCATCTTGCGGAAACGGGTCTTCCACCAACCGTAACCATCCTTTGCCATCTCCTCCCAATTATAGATTGGGAATCCCCAATTCTGACCTGTTACAGAGAAATCATCAGGTGGTGCGCCTGCAGATGATTTCATTACAAACAACTCTGGGCTTACCCATGCATCAACGCTTATTGGGCTGACACCGATAGGAATATCACCCTTCAGAGCCACACCTACAGAGTGTCCATACTCAATGGCAGCTCTGAGCTGACGGTCAAGGTGGAATTGTATAAAGCGGTAGAAGTTTACTAAATCTGCATTTTTCTCTGCAAATGCTGCGCACTTCTTTGCACTATACTCCGAATAGCTACCCCACTTCTTAAAGTCGGCAGTCTTATACTTATCTCTCAGCACAGAATATACTGCATAAGGTGTAAGCCAACCCTCATTTGCTGCGGCAAATGCCTTATAATCTTTGCTTGACAGAGTCTTCTCTCCGCTCTGCTCGAAAAGCAAGTGCAGATACTCAAACTTACCATTTAATGCACGCTCATAATCCACCTCAGGAAGAGCATTCAACTCTGCTGCAAGGGCTGCAAAGCGGTCTCTGTCCGCCTTTTTCTTTAACTTTCCTGCAGCCTCAAGGTTTATATAAAGAGGATGAAGTGCTATGGTCGAATTGGCATTGTAAGGATATGAATCCTTCCATGTGCGGGTCATTGTTGTATCGTTGATAGGCAAAATCTGGATAATATTCTGACCTGTACGAACACACCAATCAGCAAGAAGTTTCAAATCTCCAAAGTCGCCAACACCAAAGCTGTTGTTGCTACGCAGTGAGAACATCGGCACAGCAACACCCGCACCTCTCCATGTAGCGCGGTCTCTGAGACGCAAGCCTCGGATGATATATGCAGCACCCTGAACTCCAAAATATGGAAGCTGACGATTCTCGCCCTCCTCCCAACGCACAACCTTGCCCGTAGCGGTATCAATAACCACAAACTTATACTCCGCAGCACTCTGTGCCGTATCCAAGACTATACTCCAATGTGCATCGCCTGTGTGAACCATCTTTCTTAGACACTCTTCATTCCACTCGCCCATCTGTGTTGTCGAGCCTGCAAGAGCAAGAGCCTCGCCCCTGCTAAGAGTTGGAGCCTCTACCTCAAGCATAACACCTCCGGCAGCAAGAGCGTCAGCAGCCTGAGACTGATGTGCGAAGATGGTGTCTGTAAACATTGATGTATAGAAAGCTCTGTTTTGAGGACGCTCTGACCAGCAATCCTCAACGACAAGATATTTTGCAGCAGCTGTAAGAGGATAACTGTGGCTGCCTCCCCACTCTGTGCGGATGGTATCTCCATTTTGATTTACAACCTCAAAGTTGTAGTTAATAGTCTTAGCACTCTTAGGCATAGAGAACATAGCAACCCATTTTGCCGACGAATAGGTCATATCTACCCTCTTGCCATCAGACAAAACAAGCACAAGTCGCTCACCCCATACAGTACGATAATCGATACTTATTGTAATATTCATAACATATATAGTTTTAGCTGTAACAAATATACGAATAAAAATGGAGTTTTTACAGCGTTAATATCCATTTTACCACGAACTGTATCTTTTTGTCTATGAACAGCTAAAAGAGTAAGGTGGATGAGAGTAAAAAAGTATAAAAAACGCACTAAACTTAGAGCCGCCAAGGTCAAGCGTGGAAAAAAGTTCTGCAGGGTTCGATGCCCTGCAGAACTTTAGCGTTGCGCTCCCTAATATCTCCAATCTCCTTAAAATCCCTAAAATCCTTACTAAATTTGCGCTTAACCTCCGCCAAATCAAAGCACCAATTTGTCGTCAGAGTGGTGCATTAAGCACCTCCCCATTTGTGCTTAGAAGGGCGTAGATGCCACGCTCGACAAAAAATGCCATCGGTGGATAGTACAAAAGGTACAGCCACTGATGGCACTTTTTTGTTAGCGGCAGCAGGTATGCACTTATAAGCGCAAATGTGCCACCCTATTCAAAAGAATGTATCACAACCCCCGACCTTAACTTTGGCTCAAACCAAGTAGTTTTTGGAGGCATGATATTTCCGGTATCGGCGATATCTATAAGTTGTCGCATGGAGACAGGATAGAGGGCAAAGGCCACCTTCATCTCTCCACTATCCACTCTACGGCTTAGTTCGCCAAGGCCTCGGATACCTCCGACGAAATCTATTCGTTTAGAAGTTCTCAAGTCTTTGATACCCAAAATCTTATCAAGTACAAGATTTGACAGCACTGTTACATCAAGGACACCTATAGGGTCGTTGTCATCATAAGTACCCTCTTTTGCTGTAAGGCTATACCACTCGCCATCGAGGTACATAGAGAAGTTATGCAGGGTATTTGGGGTATAAATCTCGCCACCCTTTTTCTCAACTACAAAATCTATGCTCAGAGCCTCAATAAATTGCGAAGAAGTGAGTCCATTGAGGTCTTTAACCACTCTGTTATAGTCGATAATTCTCAGTTGCGACTCAGGGAAGGTAACAGCAAGGAAATAGCAATACTCCTCCTGGCCTGTATGGTTTGGATTGGCAGCCTTGCACTCTGCGCCAACACGGGCAGCGGCGGCTGTACGGTGGTGTCCATCTGCCACATAGAGAGCCGGAATAGTTGCAAAAATTTCGGTAATTCTCTGGCAAGTGTCAGGGTTATCTATAACCCAGAGTTTATGCCCGAAGCTATCTGCTGCCGTAAAATCATACTCTGCAGGCTGTGAGATAGTATCTGCCACAATAGCATCAATCTCCGCATTGTCAGGATAAGCAAAGAACACAGGTTCAATATTTGCCTTTTGGTTACGCACATGAATCATACGGTCCTCCTCCTTATCAGGGCGTGTAAGCTCATGTTTTTTGATTGCGCCTGAGAGGTAGTCCTCAAAGTGGCAACACATAACAAGTCCATACTGAGTTCTACCGTTCATAGTCTGCGCATAGACATAGTAGCACTCGCTATTATCCTTAACAAGCCAACCTCGCTCTTGCCAGAGCTTAAAGTTCTCAACAGCCTTATTATACACCTCTTCAGAGTGTTCATCTGCGATAGGGTCAAAGTCAACCTCAGGCTTGATAATATGGAGCAAAGAACGCTCTGTAGCCTCAGCCTTAGCCTCAACAGAATTTAGAACATCGTAAGGGCGCGATGCCACCTCTGCGGCATGCTCTTTTGGAGGGCGAATACCCTGGAAAGGTTTAATGCGTACCATAACTATTTATTTACTTGAAATCTCGTATTTCCTGTTGCAAAATAATCTACAATCTGATTTGCCGCAGCAAGACCTGCGTTGATATTTGCCTCAGCGGTCTCTGCACCCATCTTTTTAGGGGTTGCAAAGTATCTTTTGCCAAAGAGTTCGGATAGCTCAGAGCCTGAGTCGGGCGCAACATCGCTGACATATTTCAAATCTTCACGCTCAGAGAGTGCCTTTTTGAGTCCCTGCTCGTCAATAACCTCTTTGCGGGCAGTATTTACAAGGGTTGCCCCCTTAGGCATAGAGCAGAGCAAATCGTAACCTATAGAGCCTTTGGTTTGCGCTGTTGCAGGAATATGTAGCGACAGAAAGTCCGCACGACGATAAAGTTCCTCAACACTCTCGACTCTCTCAACGCCATCCGCCTCAAATACCGAGTTATCTGCCACAAATGGGTCGTATGCAACAACTGTCATACCCAAAGCCTTACCCTTAAGACCTACAAGACGACCTACATTTCCGTAGGCGTGAATTGCAAGGGTCTTACCCTTGATTTCAGAGCCTGTGCCAGGAGTAAAACAGTTGCGAGACATAAATATCATCATCGCCACAGCAAGCTCTGCAACGGCATTGGAGTTCTGACCAGGGGTATTCATAACCACAATACCGCGAGCCTTTGCCTCTGCGCAATCAACATTGTCAAAACCCGCTCCTGCGCGAACTACAATCTTCAGATTTGGAGCAGCAGCCATAACATCGGCTGTAATCTTATCACTTCTGACAATAAGAGCATCAACATCTGCCACAGCCTCCAAAAGTTGAGACTTATCTGTATATTTCTCAAGACGAACAACTCTGTGGCCTGCGCCTTCAAGAATATCTACAATACCCTGTACAGCCTTAGCTGCAAATGGTTTCTCGGTTGCTATAAGAACTTTCATACCTTTTGTAAATGATGTAAAATAGAGAGCTTTCTCCTCTTTTTTCTCAAATGTATATGGAACTATTGTAGCCATAATGCCTAATTATTTATGTAGTTCTTCAAACTCCTGCATACAAGCCACAAGAGCCTCCACAGACTCCTTAGGCAGTGCATTGTAACATGAAGCACGGAAGCCGCCTACAAGACGATGACCCTTGATGCCTACCATACCGCGCTCAGTGGCAAACTTAAGGAAGTCTGCTGCCAAATCCTCCTTGCCCTCAGCCATAACAAAGCATATATTCATCAATGAACGGTCCTCTTTATCGACAGTTGCACGGAAGAGTGAGTTGCGCTCAATCTCATCATAAAGACACTGTGCCTTATCAAGATTGAGTTTATACATAGCCTCCACACCACCAAGAGACTTAATCCACTTCAGTGTCTCGTTCATAACAAAGATTGGGAAAACAGGAGGTGTGTTAAACATTGAGTTATTCTCAACATGCGTTGCCACATTTACCATTGTAGGCAGAGGACGGACAACCTTTGAGAGCATATCGTCTCTAATAATTACAAAGCTTACGCCTGCAGGTGCAAGATTTTTCTGCGCACCTCCATAAATAACAGCATACTTAGAGACATCAACAGGACGAGAGAGTATATCTGAACTCATATCGGCGATAAGTGGCACCGGAGAGTCTATATCAACCTTATACTCCGTTCCATAGATTGTGTTATTTGTACATATATAGAGGTAATCCAAATCTGAAGGAATCTCAAAATTCTTTGGTATATAGCAGAAATTTCTATCTTCAGAAGATGCCAAAACCTCAACCTGTCCGTAGAGTTTTGCCTCTTTAATTGCCTTTTTTGTCCAGACACCTGTATTTACATATCCTGCCTTTGTTCCCAAAAAGTTTGCAGGGATATGGAAAAACTGCGTACTTGCGCCACCACCTACAAAGTAGATATGGTAGTTATCTGGAATATTAAGCAATTCTCGCATCAGTGCCTGCGCCGAGTTAAGCACATCCTCAAAATCTTTTGTTCTATGAGAGATTGAAAGGATAGACAGACCTGTACCATTAAAGTCCATAATTGCCTGTGCGGCTGCTTGATACGCTACCTGAGGAAGAATAGATGGTCCTGCGCTAAAATTGTGCTTTTTCATAATAATTAAAAGTTTTGTTCATACAAATATAACTAACCTATCACAAATTTCCAAATTTTTCCTACAATTCGTCAGGCAAAGGGATATTTTTACCTGTTGCACGAAGACGAGGCATTGGAGAGTTCCATGCTCTGAGTTTTGACGATAGTTCTACAGCAAGCTCTTTGACTTTTTCAGGATATTGTGCCGCCACATCGCTCTTTTCGCCAATATCCGTCTTGAGATTATAGAGTTCCAAAGCACCTGTACGCATGCGATAGACAAGTTTCCACTCACCCTTACGCACAGCACTCAGAAAATCAATATCCTCAAGGTCATAAGGTTTCCACTGATGCGGATAGTGGAAGACAAGTGTTCTATTCGGGTCTATATCAGACACACTCTGAGGAACAACAAAGTTGTTTGCACTCTTTTGGTCTGTAATCTCGCCCTTGGCTGCTGCCTTTGCTGCGAGTTTTGAGCCTTTGGTTACAAGTTTTACAAGACTCTGACCATCAACACTCTGAACCACCTCTGCACGCTTTACGCCGGCCATTTCAAGGATTGTAGGGAATAAATCCTCACAGATTACAGGTGTGTTGACTCTGGTATTTTCGCTTACCTTGCCACTCCACTTAACCATAAGCGGAACACGAATACCACCCTCATAAACAGAGCCTTTACCATTTCTAAGTGGCAGGTTGTGCATAAATCGGACACCACCCTTTGCCCTATTTTCGGCATTTCCGCCATTATCGGTCATAAATATTATAATGGTATTCTCTGCAAGGTTATTCTTCTCAAGATAATCCAACAAATCGCCCAAGCTCTTATCCACACCCTCTACCATTGAGGCATAGCGAGCCTGACCCTCATCAAGACCCGCATCGAGATACTTCTGTATAAATCGAGGGTCGCGCTGTATAGGCGTATGGGTTGCATAGTGGGCAAAATAGAGATAAAACGGCTGCTTATGCGCAACAGGGTACTCAAGGGTCTTAAGTGCCTCACGAGTCAGTGCCTCGGTAAGGTGCACTCCCGTACCATAATACTCCGCCATATTCTGCACAGCCATATAGGTCCACTTATCGGGCTTATTTCCATAATTATCCTCACTCAGATAGCTACGAGGCATACCTGCCACATTACCCGTAACATTTACTACATAGCCCATATTGTAAGGACTTGCGCCAGGAGTTCCTGCCGATGCCCAATGCGCCTTACCTACATGTATAGTATAGTAACCCGCATCTTTAAGCAGTTTTGGCAACGGAGTGGCATAGAGCGTATGCTCAACACCCTCAACAGGACTTGCTCCGTTTATATTCCACTCTGGACGCATAAAACGACTTGCACTATCCTCCTGCACACCCGTAACCGAAGATACAGCACCTCCCGCAGCATCAGATGGCATATCCCTAAGTGCAGAGGTCCAATTTGTAATATGGCTATGTGCCGCATTTACGCCCGATATAAGCGAAGTTCTGGTTGGCGTTGATACAGGACAAGCGTATGCATTTGTAAGCATAACACCCTGAGAAGCAAGGCGTTGCATATTAGGCGTATTGTATCGCATATTATTTGGATAGACCTCTTCGCCATAGGCTACAGAGCTATCAACCCAACCCATATCATCGACAATAAAAAATACGATATTAGGTTTTTCTGCAGCAAATGCCACAGATGGTGCAAGTAGCGACAATCCTGTAAGATGTTTTAGTTTCATACCTTGTCTGTATTAAAATTTTGCAATCGGACGCATATATCCATAAACCTTATCTCCACCCTTTTTGTGTATTACTACTGTGGATTTTGTCTTCTCCATCTTGACACTCCACACAGTGGTTTTATCATTTTCTGTAGAAGAGTAGAAAACACCATTAAATGTACCATAGGTCAAATCATACATAGGGTTTGCACCCAATGATTGAAGAGTAGCATGGACAGTATCCCTTACACCAATATTGTAAGTAAAGGCTTTAAGCTCCTCTATAGCTGGCACATACCAACCCGCTCCTAAATTCGAACATCGTAAAAAGGCTTGGAAATCATCAGCAGCACTACTATCTTTCTTTATGATTTGTTGGTATTTATCCATATTTTTGGAGCCATCGGTTTCACTGCTTGTCCCAATTTTGCCATAAGACCTTTTTACTTGGACATAAGGTTCATACCAAGTAACAATAAGGCTGTACATGCTGATAATTTTGCCATGTTTCCCATCCTTTGTAACCTCAAAAACAACACCCTCCTTTACTCCATCGTTGTAGTAGTCGCCAATATGGTATGGTGCAGAGGTTAGTGCTTTCTTTGGCGGTAGTGGTCGCCCTTTAGGTGTATCTCCAAAGGTTGACACGGCGCGCACTCCATATCCCCAACTTGCCCATTTAAGCCAATAAGAGTCTTTTCTCGCTCCGACTGTCCATACAAAATAATCATCATTTTTTGACGCCGAATAACCCGTTTCGGTTGAAGAGGCATAGATGCTACCTGTAAAGAGTTCTTTACCCCCTTGTGCTACAAGAGTTTTGTTAACGGCTTTGAGAGTAGAATCATATTGCAATAGTTGCCTTAACTCCTCTCTTGCAGGCAAATACCAACCCTCGCCATGGTCTGCACACCACTTAAAGGCCGGATATTTACCCTGCCAACCAGCTATAGCCTTTACCTTCTCCATATTGTAGGCTCCGTCCTTGTCATGAATAGCTCCTATCAACTCATTTCTCTCTCCCCAAGCTAAACTTGTTCCTACATCCATGCTGACAATCTTTCCACTGCGACCTTTGTCCCAAGTTTCAAAAACAACACCCTCCTTAACTCCGTCATTGTAGTAGTCGCCAATATTATAAACTCGACCCTTGATAAGGGTTGCATTGACTGTAGCAACTTTATTCTCTGTTACTGTAACACTGCCTGTATAGGTATTATATCCATCCTTAGAGAGTGAAAGGGTATGCTCTCCGATAACAATATCCGACAAATCTATAGGTGTTGTACCAACGCTCTTTCCGTCAAGTGTAACCTCGGCCATAAGCGGGGTGCTGATAACGGTAATTGAGCCTGTGATAGGCGTTGGTGCTGGGAGAGTATAGCTCTGCTGAGGCTGCTCGGAGGTAATCTGTTTTGAGAGTGTGCCGCTCTTATGGCCTGCTTTTTTGGACTCGAAGATATATGTGCCCGATGCAAGTGTACCACTCCAGCTACCAACACCCTTTTTTGTGCCGTTAACCCATATCTCGGCACTATTCGGTGCGGTGAGAGTTACAGTAGCTGCATCGGCTGTAAGGTTGACACTCTTTGTTACCTTGCTTCCGGCAACTGTAAAAGTGCCACTCTGAGAGTGGTAACCCGCAGCGGTAACTGTATAGTTATAGGCTCCATTTTCAAGCACAACCTGCATAGCTCCATCCTGAAGCGTATAGTGCTTGTTATCAATAATAACAACTGCGTTATCGGGCTTAACAACAAAGACCACAAATTGTGGTTTTGATGCCTCGGTATTTATTGTCTGACGGAAAAAGACGCTGCTTGCACTAACGGTAATCGGTTGCTCGTTTTTTATCCCGCCAAATTCGACTCTAAGGGTGTGATTGCCAGGCATAACCTCCTTAACGGTAAGGATATAGTCGCTATTTGTCTGACCCTTATAGATATTATCCAAATAGACATCTGCCCCTGCGACATTGGAGGCGACGGTTATAGGGTATTGCTGATTAAGGAACGACTCTATAAAGTATTCCTTATCTGCCTCAAGGTCCAAGCAAACCTCATTTGAGTCGCCAAATTCGTCATGATGGAAGTAGAAGCGTGTTTGAGGTTTGGCAGTAAGTTCTATAATAAGACCATTATCGTACTCTGCTGTCTTACACTTCATCACTGCATTATTGGTTATAACCTTAACCTCTATGCCGTCAATCTCTGCTTTAGTCATGCGGTTGACTTTGACCTTAAGGCGCGCACAAGGTCTTTTTGAGTAGTCCAAACCTATAGGGTCTATATTCACACCCGTAAGTGCGTCTGTCTGCACCGGGCGGAAGGTCTTATGGTCGATTACAATGCTCTTTTCGGCTTGGGCAAATGCAGTGATTGATGTAAAAACTGCGACTAATATAGTTAAAAGTCTTTTCATACTTATTGGATATTTTTGCGAAAATAGTAAAAATATAACTATTTTAATACAAGTACCGTTCAACCAATGGTAGCAAGAGAGCTGTAGCAAAACCCGTAAGAGCCATTGCAAGGCCAGACATTGCACCCTCGACAGCACCAAGTTCGATAGCGCGGGATGTTCCTATGCCGTGTGATGCTGCTCCTAAAGCAAATCCGCGAGCCATAGGGTCTTTGACTCTTATAAGGTCTAAAATCTTTGTTCCGCAGATACTACCAAGCACGCCCGTACAGAATACCACCACAGAGGTTACAGCCACAACACCTCCGCGAGGTTCACTGATTGCTATGGCAATAGGTACGGTTACAGATTTAGGGGCTATAGAGGTTATAATATCTCTATCCACGCCAAAAGCCACAGCTATAGCTACCACAGAGGCTATGCCTACAAAACATCCTGCAAGAGTGGCTACAATTACGGGAAGTGTCGCTTTTTTAAGATGTTCGACCTGCTCATACATCAAATAGCCGAGTGCTACTACAGACATGCCAAGTGTAAAATCGAGCATTCTAACAGACTCTTTATAGTGCGGATACTCTATACCTGTTAACTTCAGGAAAACAATAACAGCAAGAGCAGTAAGCAACACTGGGTGAAAGAGCATGAAGTGTGTCTTTCTAAAAATCCAGCCACTTAGCAGAAATAGAGCAATAGTTAGCGTGAGCAAAAACAGCTCTGAAGATATAATACTACCCATTTTTACCCCTCCTATTTAATAATTGAAAGATATACCCCACAGTTGCAATGACTGCAAAGGTGCTGACACACACAGCTACCACTATAGCCACGGCATTATCCAATATAACGGAGTAAGAGTCGATAATTCCGACCCCAAAGGGCACAAAGAACAGAGCCATTGTCCCCAATAGAAATTTAGCCGGCTGGCGCACGGTCTCTCCCCTAACCACTCCTAAACAGAGTAGTATAAAGAGCAATAGCATACCGATAATATTTCCCGAAATATACCCTCCTATAACCTCAGAGAGTATATTTCCGGCAAGCCAACAGCCAAGAATAATACAAATTCCTTTCATCTACCTTATCGGAATAAGCACAAACTCAAAATACTGCTCTGTGTAAGGTATTCTATACTTCTCTAAAGGTATTGCGCCCCAACTATTGCGGCAAATAATACCCGACTGAGCCTTGTCTATATTCACATAAGTATTACCATCCTTTTCAAGCCACTGTGAGTGTTTACGGTAGTTATCTGAGTGAATATCAAACTGCTCCATAGGATATGGCACAGCAGTAGCTGAGAAGAGAATAGGCGACATAACCTTAAATCCACATCCTGCGCCATCTGTTATAGTCCAATATCTCAAATCACAGTGCGCACCCGACTCCTGAGGGCGAGAGTATGTCATACAGAATTGGCTATCAACACTCTGCTTGTAAATACCTACAGCGGCACTGCTCTTTCTATCTGCATAGCTCTCATGTGCGCCTGCGCCATAGAACTCGATAGTATCAAAACTATCCGGCATAGCAAACTCTACGCCGTAGCGCAGCATACCTCTAATATCCAACTTCTTAGTTCCTGGTTTCATACTCTGTTTTACCACAATACGACCCTCTGAGTCTATTTTATACAGCAGTTCAACCATCATACCCAACTCACCATAAGAGTATTGCGTTACAACCTCCACAAGACCATCTTTCTGCTCCATGGTAAATAGTTCCATATATGTTTCAGGCCTACAGAACGCCTTCCAAGAGTGGTAATATACTGCATGGTTAGAGTTTTTACGAACTCCGTAGTCGTTTTCTGTCATTGCACGGTAGAATTGCGGCTTTATAGGTTTTGAAATCAACTCTTTACCTGCAAGTTTATAGCTTATAAGCTCTCCCCTACCTGCAAATTTAACCTCAAAGTTTTCGCCCTTTACAACTCTGTTATCTCTATCAATTGCAAGTGCGCCCTCTACAGGAGTCAACACCTTATTATAGAGACCTACAGCATCGTAAGGCGCAATTTCAAGCTGATTATATGCCACACAATGTCCGCTCTCAAGTAGTGGCTCATTGCTTTTCAGAAGATACTTTACAGAAAGCAAAACCTCCCCTTTAAGTGCTGCAATATCTGATGCACTGTAACCGAGATTGATATTTTTACGCTCCTGCGCTGCTATATCAAGTGTTCTAACCTCGCCACTAAGAGCTGTCTTACCGTCAGCTGTAACGCTCCACTGCATTGTGTAGTTACTCAAATCGCGGAACATATACTCGTTATATACCTCCACAATACCATTTTGCAAATCTATACCCTTTGTCCATACGCTCTGATATTGATGCCAAACCTCGCGTGCGCTTGGATGAGGAGTGCGAGAGGCGGATATAAAGCCGTTATTGCAGAAGGTCTCATCACTTGGGTCTATATCGTTGTAACAGCCACCATAGCGATAGAGTGTTTTACCCGTTGTAGGCTCAACCCATGCAAGGGCTTGGTCAACAAAATCCCATATAAAACCACCTTGATAGTTAGGATATTTGCGAATAAGATCCCAATACTCCTTCAGAGAGCCTAATGAGTTACCCATTGCATGAGCATACTCACACTGTATCAAAGGTCGCTTAGGATTAGATGTAACATACTTCTCACACTTGTCATAGTCTGCATACATAGGACACTCTATATCAGAGTTATAGCTCTTCGGAATATCTTTATAACTCATGTGCGAAGCCTGCTCATACTGCACAGGACGACTCATGTCGTAACTCTTTATCCAATCATAGCAGACATGGAAATTCGCTCCATTTCCCGCCTCATTTCCAAGACTCCATACAATTACAGAAGGATGATTGTAGTCGCGCAACACAACCCTTTGATTGCGTGCAAGATGTGCCGCCTTGTAATCCTCTCTGTGAGCAAGGCTCCTGTCTCCATAACCCATGCCGTGCGACTCGATATTTGCCTCATCGACAACATAAATACCGTACTTATCGCATAGGTCATACCATAGCGGCGAGTTAGGATAGTGGCATGTACGAACAGCATTCAGATTATGCTCCTTCATAATTTTTATGTCGCGCAACATATCTTGATAAGTTACAGCGTAGCCTCGCTCAGGGTTTAGTTCATGGCGATTTGCGCCCTTTATAAGTATAGGCTTACCATTTATAAGCAACTGCGAGTTTTTTATCTCAACACTCCTAAAACCTACATTAAATGCCGCAGTCTCCGTAGCAGTTGATACGGTCAACTTGTAGAGATATGGAGTCTCGGCACTCCACACCTTTACACTTCCAAGTTCTGCCGTTAGTGTCGCTTTGCCTGACTGCGGATACACCCTCTTTTTATATAAAACATTATCCGCATCATCTGTAAGCACCGCCTCTACCCACTTTACATTAGGCGTAGTATCTATATTAAGGCTCAAAACGCCATCTTTGTAGCCGTTCTTTAGCCCTGCAACAAACTTAACATCCTTAATATGGGCTTTATCTCTGGCGTATATGTAACAATCTCGTGCAATACCACTCAGTCTCCAAAAATCTTGGTCCTCTAAATATGTACCATCACACCAACGATGTATCTCCATGGCAAAAAGGTTGCTCTTGCCCGCCTTGACATACTTTGTAATCTCAAATTCTGCCTCAAGCTTGCTATCTTCGCTATATCCAACCTTTTTACCATTTACCCACAACGCAAGATTGGATGTTGCAGAGCCTATATGTATAAATACCCTCTTGCCTTGCCACTGAGCCGGAACTTCAAACTTTTGACGGTATAATCCTACATGATTTCTATGTGTCGGCACCTGTGGTGGACAATCTATAAAGGTGTTATCCCACGCATAACCTATATTCAGATAGACAGGGTCGCCGTATCCGTTAAGCTCCCACAACCCTGGCACAACCATCTTACCCCATGAGGAATCGTCATATTCTGTAGCATAAAAATCACTTGGACGAGGGTCTGTTAAGTGGTTAAACCATAAAAAATTCCACTCTCCTTCAATAGAACGATAATATGAAGAATTGCTGTAATTACTTCCCGTAACAGCCTCGTTAACAGTAGGATATACAATAAAACTTGAACGCATCTGCGCCCTATTCTGCTCAAAAACATAAGGGTCGCAATATGGCTCCGCCGCCTGAGCCACAACAGCCATTACAACAGCTAAAAGGGTAATAGTTCTTTTCATAGTTTTAGGAATTTTCTACAAAGATAACAAGAACTTGCGTAATAATGGCAGGATGAGGGTGAAATTTGATAAGTGGTTGGTACATATACTATTTTTGTGTTACCTCACCATATTGTTAAATTTGGCAGAAGGAGCCGAATATGGTGGGTGTTAGAGAAAGAATTGCTA
>JAFWBN010000038.1 GCA_017507075.1 Alistipes sp.
GATGGGGTAGTGGCGTGTCGTGCGTCGTTTGAGTGGAAATAAAGAGCGATTTATTATAAAAATAGGGTAGATTTTTTGTAGTCTGCCCTATTTTTTGTACCTTTACAATGTTATTTACATCCCTTTACTATGAAGATTGTAATTTTAGGTCCGGCGCATCCATACAGAGGAGGTCTTGCTTCGATAATGGAGACTATGGCGCGCGAATATATATCCCGAGGCGATGAGGTTGTACTATATACCTTCTCGCTGCAGTATCCATCACTTTTATTCCCCGGAAAGAGTCAAACTGTAGATACTCCGGCACCGGAAGATTTACATATTGAACGCATTGTAAACACTTGTAATCCAATAAATTGGATTGTTGTAGGTAATCGTATTCGCAAAGAGGCTCCGGATATGGTGTTAATGAAATATTGGACACCGTTTATGGCTCCGTGTTTCGGCACTATTGCCCGCATAGCGCGAAAGAACGGCAAGACAAAAGTCATCTGCCAGATTGATAATGTAAATCCGCATGAGCACCACCTGACAGACCGAATTTTTAATAAATACTACCTCGGTGCGGTTGATGGCTTTGTGTATATGTCAGAGCAGGTGCATGGCGAGCTTAAAGAGTATTCATCAGCCCCTGCGCTCTTCTCTCCGCATCCTATGTTCTCTAACTTCGGCAGTCGTGTTGCGCGCAGTGAGGCTTGCAGACATCTTGTACTTGATGAAAATGTGCGTTATCTGCTCTTTTTCGGCCTTATTCGTGAATATAAGGGTCTTGATATACTGCTGTCTGCATGGGAGAGGGTTAGACGCGACGGACAAAAACTTATCGTTGCTGGCGAATTTTACGAAAATAGTGATAAATATGCACAGCAGTTCGAGCGTTTGGGAGAGAGTGTGATTTTGCACGATAGATTTATCGCAGACCAAGATGTGAAATACTACTTCTCGGTAGCCGATGCCCTTGTGTTGCCATATAAAACAGCAACACAGAGCGGTGTAACACAAATAGCCTATAACTTCTCAACACCAATGATTGTTACAGATGTCGGAGGTCTGCCCGAAATCGTACCCGATGACCGCGTGGGATATGTATGTCCACCAACAGTCGATGGCGTAGCCGATGCAATTGAGTCGCTCTACGAAAAGGATAACCTTGAGCGTTTTGTCAAAAATATGGCCAAGGAGCGCAAGAGATTTAGTTGGGGGGCTATGTGTGATAAGATTATTGAAGTATTGCATTTGTGCTTTAATTTGTCGTGATAGCGGCACATTTCCTGCCGCTACCCTTCATCCCAACAAAGGGCAGTACAAAAAGTACAGCCCTTCGTTGTTTCTCAGGGCGAGCGTGGTAAATGCACCACTTTGACGACAAATTGGGTAGGTACTTTAATTTGGGCGTGCGTCCCTAAGGACTTTAGAGACCCTAGAGTCCTTAGTGGCTCTAAAGTCTCTAATGACCCTATTTATGTACGCAATACACGAATACAAAAGAGCGTACCATCGGTACGCTCTTTGATATACAGCTAATAGTATAATTATAATTACTTAATATTTGGCTCTTCAAGGCCGTAGCCATTTCTCTTGTCGTCAGACTTAAGATAGAGGGCAAAGAGCAGTGCAAGTACACCAAGAGCTACAAAAACAAGCATTGGAGCGGTGTAGTTATAGTTTGCACCTGCTACGCCAGCCTCAATTTGTGCTGCCACGCCGGGGTTAGTCTTCTCAAGAACATAGCCGATAAGCATTGGAGTAAAGCTAAGTCCGAAGTTCTGCACCCAGAAGATAAGTGAGTATGCGCTACCGAGGAATCGCTTATCCATAATCTTTGGTACTGAAGGCCAGAGGGCTGCAGGAACAAGAGAGAAGGATACACCAAGCAATATAATTGCAGAGTAAGCGATAACCTTGCTTGGTACAGCAGGCAGTACAAGAGCAAAGATAGAGTGGCACACAATCATCAGCAGGACACCAAGGATAAGCATTGTAGCACCCTTACCTCTCTTATCGAGATACCAACCAAGGAACGGAGTTACGCATGCAGCACCGATTGGGAACCAACGGAATATATCGGCAGCAGCTGTAGCAGAAAGGCCGAGGTTACTCTGAAGCATATTTGCAGCGAACTTCTGGAAAGGGAAGATAGCTGAGTAGTAGAGTACGCAGAGCATTGCTACAATCCAGAAGAGCTTGCTACTGAATATCTTACCGATATCAGAGAACTTAAACTCCTCCTCAGGGTCAACATTATCTGCCGCACCTGTCTGGCTATCAAGTTTCTTATCCATAACACAGAAGATTGTATAGAACAGCAAACCAATGCAGAGCAGAGCAAGACAGAAGGCTACAGGGCGTACTACAGATGGATTGCAGCCACCAACGCCTGCAAGACGAGGAGAGATTGTAAAGATGATAAATACACTCACGCGGGTCAGTGCCATTTCAAGACCCATAGCAAGAGCCATCTCCTTACCTTCAAACCACTTTGCCATAGCTTTTGAGGCTGTAATACCTGCCATTTCGCAACCGCATCCGAAAATCATAAATCCGAAAGATGCAAGTTTAGCCGATGCCGGCATAGCTGTCCACCAAGAGTTAAGCCAAGCCTCAAGACCTGTGCCGATAAACGACTCAGATACAGCATAGAATTTGATTGCTGCACCGATAATCATAATTGATGCAGAGAGTTCTCCTGTAAAACGGAGTCCCATTTTGTCAAGGATAATACCTGCAAGGATTAAAAATCCCCATACATTGAGCAGATACTCTGAGCCGGCATAGGTGCCAAAGATGTCTGATGTCCAGCCACGCTGAACCTGAATCAACTCCTTAATTGGAGAGATTACATCAACGAACATGTGCGCAAAGAGCATCATCATAGCGATAAGAATCATCGCTGTCCAACGCGCCCAAGCGTAGTCGTTGAGATTTTTACGAATTGTTTTAGTCATAATATTTTAATTTAAGTTTAGTAGCTGTTTAGAAACAATTTCTTAATCTAATCTGCGTACTCTTTTAGCACTTTGTAAGCCTCTGCAATACCCAACTCTCCAGCCTTTGATATATCAAGACAACCTTTGCGGGTATCCTTCATATATATTTGCAGCAGACCTCTATTATAATACGCCTCTGCAAAGTATGGATTAAGTTCTATAGCCTTTGTGTAGTCGTCAGCCGCCTCTGGAAGCATACCGGATAGGGCATATAGATTTGCACGGTTGTAGTATGCGTATGCAAAGCCAGGATGCAGTTTTATAGCCTTATTAAGGTCTGAAATAGCCTCATCGTAGTTGTAAGTACGGGTGTTTGAGTTAATCAGACGGCGTGCAGGGTCGCGCTCTATAGAGAGTCGCTGATAACCGTTGTCTATTGACGATATAAAGTCTATCATCTCTGCCTGTGTAGCTGCACGGTTGAGATAGAGGAACGGATTTGACGGATTCTGCGCTATGGCAAGTGTGTATGTGTTTACTGCATTTGTATATTGCTTGATTAGAGACTCACTGATAGCAAGCTCAAAGAGTGTTCTCCAAGAGTCTGTATCAGAACTCTCTTTTACCTTCTCACGATAGTATTGATTTATCAAAACAAGGGAGTCCGGAGCAATATTTGACTCCAAACGCGAAATCTGCATCAGATTACTCTTAGAGCCGGCAATAAAGTCCTCTGCTCTCTGAGAGTGGAATCTGTGAGTTGACTGTTCTATGTCGATAGAGTCTTTATCTCTAAATGTAAATCGGAATAGTGGCAACAGAGTCATATTATCCTCTTTATTACTGCCACGAGACTTTATACGCTCAAATGAAGAGCCTGCAATTTTACTCTCAAATGAGAGTAGTTTATCAAATTTCTGAGTCGTGTCGGCATAGATAGAGTATGTGCTATCGCTCAGTCGTGAACGATACTCCGCAATCTTGCGCTCAGCAGTCTGACGGTCCCTTTTAGCACCATGAGTGTCTCTGAGCAACTGCTTTAGGTGGCTACGCCCAAGATAGGCATTTGCAAAGTCGGGATACAGCTCTATAGCCTTGTTATAATCCTGAACAGCATCCTTTATATTACCAAGTTGGGTCTTAAGAATAGCCCTGTTGTAATAGACAAGTACATTGTTTGGCGAGTAGTGTGCTACCTTATCGTAATCTTCAAGTGCGCGGTTGTAATCGCCTATGCTACTGCGAATTATAGCTCTGTTAAAGTATGTTATGGAACTTGTAGAATCGAGCTCTATAACCTTGTCAAGGTCTGATAGAGATAGACTTGGTCTGTCTGTCTCATTATATACTAACGCGCGATTGAAGTATGATAGCGGAATAGTCGAATCACACTCTATTGCCTTGTCAAAATCGGCCTCTGCCTCCTTGAAACGCCTTTGAGAGAGGTATAGCGCACCTCTGCGGTTGTAGCTATTTGGATTTTCCCTGTTTGTACGCACTGCTGTATCAAAATCCTCATACGCTCTGAGCGTATCTTTTAGGTATAGGTGGCATACTCCACGATTTATATAGGCATCTGCAACCTTCTTTTCATAGTGGATAAAGTTGTCAAAATCCTCTATAGCCTCTTTGAATTGTTGATTAAGTAGGCGGGTAACACCTCTGCTGAAGTATGGATTTGGTAGGTCAGGACGCAAATCTATTGCTTCACGGAAATCTTTAAGTGCATCGTCGTAGTTGCCTAATCGTGAGCGAGTTATAGCACGGTATGTATATGCTGTCGTAAATACCGGATTCTTCTCTATGGCTATTGTAAAATCAGCCTCGGCACCAATAAGGTCATCGAGGTTGTATTTTGCAATACCTCTAAGAAAATACCCCTCATGAGCATCTTTATCAAAGCGTAATAATACATTAAGGGTACGAATAGCCTCAGTAAACTCGTTTTCCATCATCTGCTGCCTACCTACCCAAAAGAAGTATTCACGGTTGTATTGTGCCTTTACATCCGTGTAGCAGAGCAGTGTAATTACTGCAATAATTATGTGGAAAATCCTCTTCAATTTACTCTAATTCGTATCCAAAACGGCGTAGCTGACGGTCAGAGTTGCGCCAGTCGTCATTAACCTTTACAAAGAGTTGTAAAAACACCTTCTTCTCCAAAAAACGCTCCAAATCCTCGCGCGCCTGCTGTCCAACCCTCTTGAGCTTCTCGCCCTTATGTCCTATTACAATGCCCTTTTGAGAGTCGCGTGCAACATATATTGTGGCACTTATGCGGTCAATAGTAGCCTCCTCCTTGTATGAATCAATCTCTATCTCACAACAATACGGAATCTCTTTGTCGTAATTAGTAAGTATCTTCTCGCGAATAATCTCCGAGGCGAAAAATCTCAAAGTCTTATCTGTCAAAGTATCCTTTGGATAGAAAGGCTCGCCTTGTGGCAGTATTGAGAGAATCTTGTCAAAAATACCTCCTATATTAAAACTCTCTTTGGCTGAGGCTGGTATTATTTCTGCCATAGGTAGTTTTTCGTGCCAGAAGGCTACAAGCTCTTCAAGTTTTTCTTGAGTTGTAAGGTCTATCTTATTGATAATAAGCAGAACAGGAATACCACTTAAAGCAATTTTTTCGAGAATTTCTGTATTTCTGTCGCTTGGTTGTTCAACGGTGTCTGTTACATAGAGAATAACATCGGCATCAGAGACTGCACCACGCACAAACTTCATCATTGACTCTTGGAGTTTGTAGTTTGGTTTGAGAATGCCCGGTGTATCTGAATATACAATTTGAAAGTCGTCGCCATTGACAATACCCATAATTCTATGGCGTGTGGTCTGTGCTTTTGATGTGATTATGGACAGACGCTCGCCTACAAGGGCATTCATCAGTGTACTTTTGCCCACATTTGGGTTGCCGATAATATTTACAAAACCGCTCTTATGCATAATTTGATATTTTAACGAATAGACCGTAACCAAGACTCATATCTCGGTTACGGTCTTACTCTTTAGCTAATTATCGTCTATATTTAGGCATGTTTGGCATGCGCATTTTGCCGCCTGCGGCCATCTTCATCATCTTGCGCATATCCTCAAACTGCTTCATTAAACGGTTAACATCTGCCATAGTTGTTCCCGAACCTTTAGCGATACGCTCACGACGACGAGCGTTGATAATATCCGGATGCTCACGCTCCTCAGGGGTCATAGAGCTGATAATAGCCTCTGTTTGCTTGAAAACATCGTCTCCAATCTCTACATCTCTAAGCATCTTACCCACGCCAGGAATCATTGATGCAAGGTCTTTGAGATTACCCATCTTCTTTATCTGTCCAATCTGGTTGATAAAGTCGTTGAAGTTGAATTGGTTTTTGACAATCTTCTTCTTCAGTTTTCGAGCCTCTTCCTCGTCAAACTGCTCCTGAGCGCGCTCTACAAACGATACAACATCGCCCATGCCCAAGATGCGGTCTGCCATACGCTCAGGATGGAAAACCTGCAAGGTGTCCATCTTCTCGCCACTTGAGATAAACTTCAGCGGTTTGTTTACAACAGAACGAATAGATATTGCCGCACCACCTCTGGTATCACCATCGAGTTTAGTGAGAACAACGCCGTCAAAATCGAGCCTTTCATTGAACTCTTTAGCTGTATTTACCGCATCCTGACCTGTCATTGAATCGACAACAAAGAGTGTCTCAGATGGATTTACGGCAGCTTTTATGGCTGTAATCTCCTCCATCATCGCCTCATCAACAGCAAGACGACCTGCAGTATCGACAATTACGGTATTTATACTCTTTTGGCGGGCGTATGCAATCGCATTTTGTGCAATCTGAACAGGATTTTTATTTCCCTCCTCAGTATATACCTCTACGCCAATCTGCTGACCCAAAATCTTAAGCTGGTCAATAGCTGCAGGACGATAAACATCGCCCGCAACGAGCAGTACCTGACGAGATTTTTTTGACTTTATAAAGGATGCTAATTTACCGGAAAAAGTGGTCTTACCCGAACCTTGAAGACCTGCAATAAGCACTACGGCAGGGTTGCCCTCAAGTTTTATCTCTGTAGCTGTGCCACCCATCAGTGCAGCAAGTTCATCGCGAACAATTTTGGTCATCATCTGACCAGGCTTTACAGCGGTAAGCACATTTTGACCAAGAGCCTTCTGTTTTACCTCGTCTGTAAAACTCTTTGCAACCTTGTAGTTGACATCGGCATCAATCAGCGCGCGACGAATCTCTTTGAGAGTCTCGGCTACATTGATTTCGGTAATACGACCCTCTCCTTTAAGTATTTTGAACGAGCGTTCAAGTTTGTCGGTTAAATTTTCAAACATCTCTGTATGATTTACTTTAATTAC
>JAFWBN010000039.1 GCA_017507075.1 Alistipes sp.
CTGCCGCTAATAAATTTGTCGTGATAGCACGGCATCTACTTCCGCTAACAAAAAGTACCCGCAATGAGCAGTACGAAAGTACAGCCCATCGCGGGTATTTTTGCCGAGCGTTGTACCTGCCGCGCTCTGACGACAAATTGGTGCAAGATATAAGCGTAGTGCTGTCGGGATTTTTTTACCGAGCGTTGTAAATGCACCACTCTGACAACAAATTGGTGCTCTAATTTAGCGGAGATTGAACTTTAATTGAGCGGAGTAACGATAAATGACATAGAATAGCAACGGGCTTTCAGCCCTAAATGACATAGAATAGCGCGCTCTGCGCGCAGTATTAAGGGCTTTAGCCCGCTGTCATTTATTGTTATTTGCTGTTATTGTGCATCTGACCCTGATTTGGTGGAGGTGGTACTTTAATCTTGGCGCGCTATAGTCCCTAAGGACCTTAGAGACCCTATAGTCCTTAGTGGCTCTAAGGTCTTTATTGTCCCTAATGACCCTATTTTTTGCGCGGGAAAATGACATTTTAGCAGAATTTTATATATATTTGTGAAAATATACGCAATTATGAAAAGACTACTAACAATACTTGTCGCACTTTTGACCTCATTTTCAGCTTTTGCCCAGGCTGAAAAGAGCATTATTATAGAGCAAAAATCCTTCCGTGCAGTGCAGACCGACGCACTTACGGGCGTTAATATCGACCCAATCGGTCTCGACTACTCAAAAAGACCTTGCGCACGCCTTAAAGTCAAAATCAACCGCATGATAAAGGCTGAAATCGACGGTATAGAGGTTAAACCGATAACCAACAACGCCGTAATGAAGTGTAAGACAGCTGAATACGACAACGGACTGATTATAGAACTTACAGCCAAACCGCAGACCCGATTTTATTTCCACCACAACGAATTTGGCGACTCAAATGAGGTGATTTTTGACCTTGAGGCGGATAAAGAGTATTACCTTGAGGCGTATCTTAATCAGCTCTATTCGATTGTTGTAATGTCCAATGTTTCAGGAGCAGAGGTATATATTGACGATGTGATGCGGGGTAGAACAGACAAGGATAATCAGTGTTCTATTAAAGGTGTGCGACCAGGGAAACATCTTCTTAAACTTAATAGTGAGACAATTGCAGTTCAAGGTTATATAGATGTAGGTCAAGATAGCTTTTTCTTCAAATTAGATTTGCCGATAAATAGGACATCTGCCCCATATAAAGTGGGTGACTACTACAACGATGGCAAAAAAGAGGGTGTCGTTTTTGAGGTATGGAATAATGGAAATTGTGGCAAAATAGTGAGTTTGCAGCAATCTGTTACCTCTTTACAGTGGGCATCAGATACTGATGACCAAAGCAAAATAGTAGGTGCTACAGATGAGAATAATGGTCTTCAAAACATGCTAAAGATTCAGAAAGAGGAGAATTGGAGAGATAGATTTCCGGCTTTTGCATGGTGTGCATCACTTGGAGAGGGTTGGTATCTTCCATCGACAAACGAGTTGGCACGATTTACCACAGTCTTTCATATACACGATGCAGTCAATACAACGCTTGCTAAAGTGTCTGGTGTGCCAATTTTCCAAATTGGTGCAGATGGTAATTATACAGAGCGACGACACTATTGGGCATCAACAGAGGATACTACAGAGATTGGAACGGCATATAGAGTATTCATGTTAAATGGATTTCCTGACACATGTCCTAAAAATTATAGCTGGTATGTCCGTGCTGTGGCAGAGTTTGATTCAACAGTAGGTAATGGACACTTATCAGAACTTCATAAAACATATGAAATAACATCAGCTCCATACAGAATAGGCGACTATTATAACGATGGTAAGAAGGAGGGTGTCGTCTTTGAGGTAAGTGCTAAAGGTATGCATGGCAAGATTATCAACCTTAACCAGTCGGAACAGTATCTACAATGGGCATCTGACAAAAAGGAACAAACCCGCTTAATTGGTGCAGATAGCAATATTGATGGTGAATATAATATGGCTAAAATTCAAGCTATACCTGATTGGCAGACGAAATACCCTGCTTTTAGGTGGTGTGCAGATTTGGGGGTCGGTTGGTATTTGCCTGCAATTGAAGAGTTGAAAATATTAGTTCTTAACTCTAAATTACACGATATTGTTAATAGAACTTTAGAGGAAAAAGGCGGTAAAAAACTTTACAACAAAAAAGAAGAAGGTTGGTATTGGTCTTCTACAGAATGTAACAAAAAATTTGGAAATCTTGAGTTCTGTGCGTGGTATATCAATACAGAGAATAGCTATACTGACTATGGTAGCAAATATTACAACACTTCAGTCCGTGCTGTGGCAAAGTTTTAGGTCAAAATACACAACAAAAAAGTTCGCTTAATGCTTTAAGCGAACTTTTTTTGTCTATAATCTCTATTTTCTGCGTTTACGGCGGCGGTGGCGAGAGTGATGATACTGTTTTATTTTGCGACGGATACCTAAAATCAACATAGCAAGCAGTGTAACGCCTATAACGATAAGTACCCAAGGTTTGACAACTTCGCCTTTAACTCTTGCCCACATCTCAAGCATCTGCTCTGTTCTTGCACCTGAGTCGTGCATCATAGCGCAACGCTCGATAACTTTTTTATCCGGATATTGTACTGCATCAATCTTTACATCCTCTGCACCCTCTCCAAAAAAGTAGCTTACATCAACGCTTTTTTCAAAAGAGTCATCTACCTTAGCTTCAAGCACTTCAGGGGTGGCAACGGCACTGACATAGCCGATAGCGTCCATATTTTTTAGTGCTATATCTGAGCGACACATAAAGTTGATAAAGTATCGAGCCGCCTTAATATTTTTGGCATATTTTGGAATTACCCAACCGTCAAACCATACATTACTGCCTTCATCTGGCACATAGTAGTCGAGTGTAACACCCACATCTTTAGCCTCCTCGATAGCCCAAACTGCATCGCCACTCCAAGTAAGGTTTATATATGCCTTCTCTTTGGTCATCATCTCTTTGCCAAAGTCGGCCTCCCAGCCGGCAACAAGAGGTTTGGCTCTCTTTAGAAAGTTTTCTACAAGGGCTATAGACTCATCAGATGCATCGTACATGAGCTCATCCATAGTAATCTCTCCACTCTCTATCTCTTTCTGTTTGAGAGAGACCAAAATAGGACCATATACATCGCGGAAGGCATCTTTGATAAATATCTTTTTACGGAATTTTTCATTGTGGAGTATTGACCAAGATGATGCCTCATCGCTTGTAACATACTTCGTATTGTAGAGCAATCCGGTAGTTCCCCACATATATCCTACAGCGTAATCGTTGGCATTTTTGCCCGACCCGTCAATCATATTGAAACGGTCTATAATATATGGAGAAATATTGCTGTCAATATAGTTTGGAGTCTTACCAAAGTCTTTGTCTATAGGGAGTAGCAAATCGTTCCTGAGCATGCGCTCAATAATGTACTCTGATGGACATACAACATCGAAATCCTCTTTGCCGCGCTCGATTTTGGCAAGCATAATTTCGTTTATATCAAAGAGTTGATAGACAATTTCAACCTCTTCACCTGTTTGCTCCTTATACCACTCTTGAAATTCGGTTAGTACATCTTCGTCTATATAGTCTGCCCAATTGTAAATTTTGAGTGTATGCTCTCTGTCGGCAGCAATTGTAGTGCCGAGAAAGAGGTTTAATGCCACAAAAAGTATCAGTAATCGTCTCATTAGATATTCTCTTGTTTACGAGCCGCACGGCGTGCGCGAACATTGATTATTATGAGTAATAGTAATACGGTAACGAAAATAATGGTTGACAAAGGACGCAATTCTGGGGTCAAACCGCCCTTGCGAGCATCGGCATAGATAAATGTTGACAGAGTCTCAAGTCCTTGATTACCAATTGTAAATATCGTTACAGCAAAATCGTCAATAGATAGTGTAAAAGCAAGGATAAATCCCGAAATCATACCTGGACGAATCTCCGGAATAATAACCTTTCTTAGAGTCTGAAAAGGTGTCGCACCTAAATCAAGCGCAGCCTCGTATATGTTGGGATTCATCTGTTGAAGACGCGGCATAACACTAAGTACCACATAAGGCGTACAGAAGGCTATATGAGCAAGAACGACAGTCATATATCCCTGAGTTACTCCGAGACTTACAAAGAGCAAAAAGAGCGATATACCCGTAATAATATCCGGATTGAGCATCGGAATATTATTCAAAAATGTTATAGCTTGGCGTTTTCTGCCTCTCATATTATGTATTCCGATAGCGGCAATACTACCAAGAATTGTGGATACAGCTGCAGCGATAAGAGCTATTGTAAATGTGTTTTCAATAGCATCAAGCAGGCTGTGGCGCACTCCTCCAGAGAATAGAGAGGTGTATAGTTTGGTTGAAAAACCTGTCCAGTTACCAAGCACTTTAGCCTCGGTAAATGAGAATACGGCTATAATTATTATTGGCGCATAGAGCAGTGCCAAAAGCAGCCAAAGGTATGTTTGAGCAAAAAACTTCTTCATTATATTATTCCTCCCTCATTTTGAGACTGCTCTTCGCTATCAGAGAAGAGTGATGTAATACCGATGATGACAAGCATTATCAGAGATAGCGCAGCACCGTAATTCCACATGCCGTTGTTGATATTCTCCTGAATAGTTGTTCCAAAGAGTTTTATGTTGTTCATGGTCAGCAACTCTGCAATGGCAAAAGTGGAAATTGTGGGCATAAATACCATCATTATACCGCTTGTAATACCCGGCATAGATAGTGGCACGGTAACTTTCCAGAATACGGTGCTTGGTTTTGCTCCCAAATCTTCTGCCGCCTCAATCAGCGAGTGATCCATCTTTTGCAGGGTGTTGTAGATAGGATAAATCATAAATGGCAAAAAGTTATAGACCATGCCAAATATCAACGCTCCCTCGCCAAGTGGTATATGCGCAAAATCAAATAGTGCTACAGTAGCAAGTGTACGCACAAGAATATTTATCCACATCGGCAAAATAAATAACATAACCGTAGTCTGTGAACGGTTAAGGTTTCTATTGCTCAGAATATAAGCCGCAGGGTATCCGAGCAGGATACATAAAAATGTGGTTACTAAAGCAATGCCGATAGAGTATATAAAAGTATTTACAGCCTCAGGTTGAGTTACAAACTTAACAAAATTCTGCAAAGAGAACACCCCTTGATTGTCTGTAAATGCAAAAATAACAATCAATATCAGCGGCAGAGCCACGAAAAATCCCAAGAATAGAGCGTATGGTAAGGCCCAACTTGAGCGGCGTGTAAAGATGTTGAATTTCATTGGCTAAACCCTCTTAGTAATGCGTAAATCTTTTGAAGAAACAGATATTCCGACAAAGTCTCCCTTATCCCAAATATCATTTGTGTCAACATAGACCTTCTCTCCCTCGTCAGTAAGAACTGTAAGGTGGTAGTGATTGCCCTTGTATAGGATAAATTCAATTTCTCCCATAACAATACCATCCTCTTTATTGTCAAGGAGTTCCACTTTATTAAAATCTACCCTTACAATAACATCATCACCCTCCTTTGCACCACATGGCAGACACTCAAATTGTGAGCCCATAATCTCTACTGTAGTGTCAGAAATCATCTTACCTTCAAAAGTGTTGCAGACTCTCTCTTTCTGCATAACATGTATATCTGAAGGCTTTATAAACATACCTACAGTGCTACCTACATCGAAGGCGTTGTAGTCTTGAATCATCATTTCGTAGCCTTTGTCGGTCTCCACAAACATCTCGTAGTGTACACCCTTGAAGATACACGATTTGACAGTACCTGTAAATTTGGCATTCTCTGCATTGGCAATAATATATATATCCTCAGGACGAATAACTACATCTACAGCGCAATCCTCTCCAAAACCCTCGTCAACGCACTCAAAAGTGTGTCCTATAAACTCTACCTCACGGTCTTTTAGCATACGACCATTAAGAATATTACTCTCGCCAATAAAATCGGCTACAAAAGAGTTTACAGGCTCGTTATATATGTCAATAGGAGAACCAATCTGCTGAATCTTTCCATCGCTCATAACAACAACCGTATCAGAGAGTGTAAGAGCCTCCTCTTGATCGTGTGTAACATAGATAAAAGTGATACCTAAGGTGTTGTGCATCTCCTTAAGCTCCATCTGCATATCTTTACGCATCTTTAGGTCAAGAGCTGCAAGAGGCTCGTCAAGCAGAAGCACTTTTGGACGATTTACAATAGCACGAGCAATGGCTACACGCTGCTGCTGACCACCAGAGAGAGAGTTTACATCTCTGTCCTCATAATATGTCATGCTAACCATCTTCAGAGCTTTGCGAACACGCTTTTCAATCTCATCTGCAGGGACTTTATTTAGTTTAAGTCCGAAGGCTATATTATCATATACATTTAGATGTGGAAAGAGCGCATATCGTTGAAAGACAGTATTGAGCGGACGACGGTGTGGTGGAACATCCGAAATGTCATTGCCCTCCATTATAATAACACCTGAGTCTGGTTGTAAAAAACCTGCTATCATCCTTAATAGCGTAGTTTTACCACATCCCGAAGGTCCAAGAAGTGTTACAAACTCACCACGACGAATATCAAGGTTAATATCGTCCAAAACCACCTTTTCAGCAAAAGATTTTGAGAGGTGTTCAATTTTAATGATAGTATTATTCTGCTTAACCATTTCTATTTATGTTTGCGTATAATGTCTGTCAAATTAAAGTGATATGTTGCACCCAGACTCAGGGCAACACTCTTTGTATAGTTATTTGCTGCAGCAAAAAGGTGCAAACGCAAATCTGTGCTGTTTTTGAGAGGGTAGTAGTGTACTCCGCCACCATAGAAGGCATAGTTTTTATTGCTGCTCACATAAGTCGGATTGAAAACATACTCATCTTCATATCCAAAAATATCATATCTTGAGCGATATTCGTAACCTGCTCGTGCAAAAATTTCAAATTTGTCTTTTATTGTGTAGCTAAATTTACCGATAGCTGAAAATTCGTGATTTTGACCGTCAAGGTTTGAGTTTTTGTAAACCAAATCTATCTCAGCTCCAAAGTTGCCAAAATATAGACCATTGCCTAAGGCGGCTATTTTGACAAATCTTCCCCTTTCATACTCTATCAGATTTGCAGACCATATAGGGACAAACCAATCGTAATCTCCATACCAAATAAGAGAGTAACTAAAGAGTTTATCCTTAAAAGATTGCGTTGAAAATGGTGATGCGCCAAATTGCAGCGAGAGAAAAGTACGCTCGTCTTTAGAGGTGTAACCTACTGCGCCACAGAGTTGAAAAATGGATATTGTTTGATAGAGTGTTGAACATAATAGCCCATGCTGGTCCACATCCATAGGGTCAAGTTCGTAACCGCCTATGGCAATCATATCTTTGCCCGCAGTAAATGTGAATCTGCCCAAAGTGTAACTTATGGTAAGCCAATCAATAAAATCAGACTCATCTGAGCGTAAAATGTCTTGATAGAGAGGTTTGGTTTCGGTTGTAAGCCAATGATTGCTCATTGAATAGGAGAAATGTTCGCCTATAGAGCCTTCAAAAAGTGAACAAAGGGAAGTGTTGCCGAAATCCACGCCTTTATACCCCTCACTGCCTGTTGACAAGTAAGGGTTGACTTCAAATCGATGCATGATAATCAGCGTTGGATAGTTGCCTGATTCCTTAGCCTCTTGTGAGTAAGTACAAAAGTAGCATAGCACAGCTACTGTCAGAGCAAATATTTTTTTCATTTCCCATAAAGTGAATTAAGTTGGTTTCGGGTGCAAATATAACAAAAAAAATGACATACCCTCATTTTCCGTTATAAAAGGTGCATCTTTTTGCAATTTATTACCACATTTGCGCTCTATAGTTAAGGAAAATTGCAACGATAGAGTTTTTTTGCTATCTTTGCTCCAATAAATTCGATGTATATGAAACAGAATCTTTTTTGGAATAGTGTGATGGCAAATGGAGCCATCTTAGGTTTGGTAATGGTTGCATCCCATATTTTTGAGCAGTGTGCCGTTGTGTATGGTAAGAGCATGGGTTGGCTTAGTTTTATGGGATTTGAGATGATTTTCTCCATAGTGCTGTTTATATGGATGCTTTATCGCTTTGTAAAGAGATTTTCTGAGCAGGTTATGGCAGAGCAAAGTATCAAGATGTTCGGTTATGGTACAGCTTTGGGTTATGTATTCTCAGTATCAGCTTTGTCGGGTGTCATTGTGGGCTTGGGTAGATATATCCTTCACAATATCATCATTGGACACAAGGCTTATACAGAGGGTATGATTACAACTATGCAGTCTATCCTTAAGTCAAATCCACAGACCTCTTCAATGATGGATGCCTACAATCAGATGTTCTCTCAGATGGCAGCGCAGCCTGAACCAACAATTATAAATACGGTGATTTCTGCTATTTGGGGCTATATGTTTTGGGGTCTTGTTGTAGGACTTATTATTGCAGCATTTGTTAAGAAAGAGCCGCAGGTTTTTGATTCACAGAATAGTAAGGAGTAATGTCGAACAAACTTGATATATCTGTCGTAGTTCCTCTTTACAACGAGGAGGAGTCCTTGCCTGAACTTATGGCATGGATAGACAGAGTGTGTAAAGAGCATGCCTTGAGCTATGAGGTTATCATGGTCGATGATGGCTCAAATGATGGCTCTTGGGGTGTTGTAGAGCAATTGAAAGTGGAGTATGCCTCTACTTTGCGTGCTATACATTTTATGCGTAACTATGGCAAGAGTGCAGCCCTTTATTGCGGTTTTGAGGCGGCAGAGGGTGATGTGGTCTTTACTATGGATGCCGATTTACAGGACTCTCCGGATGAAATTCCGGCTATGTATAAAATGGTTGCAGAGGAGGGTTACGACCTTGTCTCAGGTTGGAAACGCAAACGCTATGACCCTATAGGCAAGCGTCTGCCAAGTAAGTTTTTTAATTGGACTGCGCGTACAGTATCCGGTATAAAATTGCACGATTTTAATTGCGGACTTAAGTGTTATCGCAAAAATGTTGTAAAGTCTGTGGAGGTCTATGGCGAGATGCATAGATACATCCCGATTCTTGCAAAATATGCAGGCTTTAAGCGTATTGGCGAGAAAGAGGTTCACCACCAGGCGCGCAAATACGGAGTCTCCAAATTCGGCATGGAGCGCATGCTTAAGGGCTACCTTGACCTTATCTCGGTAACATTTATGTCGCACTTTGGCCGCTCGCCGATGTACTTTTTTGGTGGTTTAGGTACGCTGATGTTCCTTATCGGAGGCTTTACAACATGCTGGATTATAGGTAGTAAAATTTATAAGCAAATTATGGATTTACCGCTGCGTGGCGTAACCGAGCAGCCTCTGTTCTACCTTGCTATCCTTGCAATAATCCTCGGTGTGCAGCTCTTCCTTGCAGGTTTCTTGGGCGAGTTGATAAATAGAAATTCAAGCGATAGAAATAGATACTTAATAGATAAAAAATTATGATTCAAAGAGTTCAGACACTATACCTTATGGTAGTTACACTGCTGATGGTTGTAACCCTCTGCTGCCCACTTGTTTTTGTTAGCGTTGATGGTCAGCAACTTACTCTTTCAGCCTTCACAATCTCAGATGCTGAGGGGGTGCTGTCTTATGCTTCGGCTTGGTTGGGAGCAATACTTGTTGTAACAACATTACTGCCCTTTGTTACAATATTTTTGTATAAGAATCGTCAACTCCAAATCCGCCTTTGCGGTGTTGAGTGCGCTCTACTTGTAGGCTCTCTGATACTTGTAGCAGCATTTACATACGCGCTGTGCAACAATATCTTTGCAGACTTTGATTTGGGTTGGGAGAATATCGCCTTTAGATTTCCTGTAATACTTCCGCTTGTGTCGGTGGTGCTTACAGTTCTTGCTATGCGAGCAATTTTGCGTGATGAACTGCTTGTTCGTTCACTTGACAGAGTACGATAGGGAACAGATTTAGCGCATTCATAAGAAATGAGGTTGATTTTTATAGTCAGCCTCATTTTTTGTTGTTTGTTTCAGAGAATATATACCATAAAAAAGGGTAAGCTACTTATATCGCACCGCTACAACCGCATACCCTTGCTCAATTCCTTGCCTGGGGGAGTTCTGCAGGAGCTGGTCGTATAAGACTTACCCGAGTGCAAAAGTAGAACTTTTTTTGTATCTTTGCAAAAATTTGAGACTATGAAACTAAAAAAACTTAAAAAAATATTTGTTTGGGGTATATTCTTTGGCGGTTTTGCAGCCGCTGCGGCAATTATTGGCTATGATACCTTCTATGGAAATGCCGTAAAAGAGGATACCTCTATATACATTACGCCACAAACCGATTATAAGACTCTTTGCAGTAAGACAGAGAGTATTATCACAACTCCGCTTAAGGTCCGCGCCTTTAGCTTTTACGCCTCACATCTTAATCTTGAAGGTCGTATCAAGACGGGACACTATCGTATTGAAAAGGGTATGAGCGTTATAAAAATCGCCCGTAAGTTTGTTCTTGGTGAGCAGACCCCCATAAATCTTGTGGTGGGCAATGCTCGAACTCTTCCGCAGATAGCTTCAAAGCTGTCAAAACAGCTTATGGCAGACTCTACAGCACTTATAAGTGTTATGTATGATAAAAGCGTGCGCGAATCATTGGGCTATAAAAAAGATTCGCTTATAGCCATGTTTATCCCCAATACTTACAGCGTATATTGGAATATCTCTCCGAAACAGCTTTTGCAACGCATGAAAAAGGAGTCTCAAGCCTTTTGGAACGATAGTCGAAAAGCAAAATTAGCAGCCGCAAATCTTACAGAATATCAGGCAATGACCCTTGCATCCATTGTCTATGAGGAGACTAAAAATCGAGGAGAAATGCCCCGAATTGCAGGTGTTTATATGAATCGTCTGAAGAAAAAAATGCCTCTTCAGGCTTGTCCTACAGTAAAATATGCAATGGGCGACTTCTCTCTTACGCGAATACTACATCGACATTTGCGCTATGATTCGCCATTTAACACATACCGCAATGCGGGACTGCCACCGGCACCAATCTGTATTCCGAGCCTCGCCGCTATTGATGCAGTGCTGAACTACGAGAAGAGTCATTACCTATACTTCTGCGCAAAACCAGAGTTTGATGGAACGCACAATTTTGCACGCACTCTTCGAGAACACAATGCAAATTCTCGAAAATACAATGAGGCCCTAAAACGCCTAAAGAAGTAAAAAATGCCGACCCAAGTCGGCATTTTTGTTAATAATTAGGTTGATTGAGCAATGCGCCAATTTGCGACTCTATATTGCCTTTAGGGATATTGCCTCCCGCCTTTGCTGCGCGAGTGCGGTAGCTCTGTAGCATGCTCTGGATGTTCTTTAACTGTGCGCGTGCATTGTTACGGCGGCGTTGGTGGCCTGAAAGCTCAAGTTGTGAGACGGTTGAGTTTTTATTTACCTTAAACCACGCCTGCTCCTCGGTAAAACTATTTATCCAATAGTTTGCCTTGCCCTCCCACTGGCGGTAGTAGCTCTTACAGTGCTGAATATCTGTTGCGTTGGCGGCAGATGCGCTGTTTGTAACTGAAGAGGGGCGTGAGTATGTTGGGGTAGTGGAGTATGTTTTGCTGCTACTATATTGGTTGATGGCATTGCTGACATTTGTGGCCAAATTACCAACCGCCGCGGCAAGTTGTTGCCAAGCTTGCTGTCGCTGAATTCGTGCCGCCTCGGCTGCTGCACGACGCTGTGCGGCAAGTCGCTCCTCCTCTATACGACGCTCCTCGTTTGCCTTTATGCGTGCAAAATATGCATCTGGAATAGAGTAGTCAATCTCCTCGCTGCGAGATGGGTCAAGTATAGAATTTTCGTCAAGAAAAACCTTGAAAAATGATTGATTTGAGGTATAATCATACTTCATGTTAAACCCATATTTGTTGCTATAACCATAGATGTCCCCATAATACGGCGGGATGAGCATATTGCCAGCCATATCGTAAATTGTGGCATTGTAATTCTCATCGTATGTGCTTTTTGCGGTAGTATGACAGATGAAATACTTGTATTTTTTTTCTCTGTAATCTTGTCTTAGTTCAATACCAAAGTGTTCAACGGGGATAAGTCGCTCGCCCTTGAGGCTATAGATACCATATTTTCCGGTCTGGGCATTGTGTACAAGAGCATAACCTTGATAGAACTTTGACCAAGTGTACTCATTATCCTTTGCAGGAGGTACCAACTCGTTGCCATCCTTGTCGCACAATGCTCCATTTACCACGCGGTAGGTATGAGTTGCTGCGTCATAGAGAACACCTATCTTATATCGCCCTTCAAGCATCTTTATTATCCTATCTTTTGACTCTGGAATAGGGGATTTATAGGTGGAATTACCGTTGATGTCTATCCACAAGGCACTCTTAATTTTAGGAGCCTTCTTCTTTTTTTGATAGGTATAGTATCCAAGATAAAAACCGCTTTCTGGAGAGTATTTTAGTGGGTATTCAGGAGCTGAATAGTATATGCTCTTCTTTTGAGTTTGACGGTCTGTTGTCTTAAAAGACCCTACATTCCCCTTTATAGGCATTGTAAGCCAATGTCCATCAAAAGATAGCGCCCACATTGTCTTTTCAAGATACGCCTCAATGTATGGATAGTAGTTTTTGTTTAATCCATCTGCAGAGCGGAAGTAAATTTTAGTAAATGAACAGCTTGGGAATAGTTCGTTACCTTTGCTATCCAAAAGGCTGTAAAGACTATAATCACTATACTTTGAATTCTTAGGAGTTATAGTCTGTTCAAGTTTATATACGCCATACTCCTCATAGTAATAGACCTTTTGGTTGGGGTACTTCTTAAAAATCTCGGCAGTAACCTCTTTGTCCTCTTTTGTTATAGGACGCTGTGCATAAATAGGGGTATAAAATGCACATAAGGCAATGATAAGGACAATAAACCGTCTCATAGTAGTAATATTTAAGTGGTTAGTTTTCACAAATATACAAAAAAAGATTGCCAATACAATATTTGGCAATCTTTTTCATAAATATTTATTGCAGACTACTCCATGTCGTCGTCCTTCAGAGTCTGTGGAAGAGCAATAGAGTCCTCTGGGGTGTTAGCCTCAATCCAAGCCTCGCGTTCTGCAAGCTGCTCATCGGTGAGCGAGTTATAATACTCAGGAAGGAAGTCCTGGAAGCGGCAAACAGAGAGTTGGAAAGCACCACTCTGGTCGCGTGATGTCTCGCTGAAGTTATAGCTGTGAGAGTAGATTGCGTAGATTGCAAGCACGCTACCCTTTGCGCCATCCTCTGGAACAGGTTTGCCGGCAAAACGAGAATAACCGCTTGTACGAGCTGTATAGAAACCTGGGGTAGATGCGTGTGTAGAACTAAGCTTATCCTCGTAACAGAGGGCTGTGCTACCGTAAAGGCTTATATTGTTAAGGCTGTAGGCGAGCTTATACCATGGCTTGCTTACAACATACTGAACAGCACCATCAACTACAATACCGCTTGTACATAGCCAGCTTGGGTAGATATTTGTATTACTACCGCTGGTAAGTGCAGGGTAAGGCTCTGCGCCACTCTCGTTCTTAACGCCACGATAGGTAACAGTCAGGTTCTTGAAGCGAATCAGACGACCCAAAAAGTCGGCATTATAGATACTCTGAGCCTCTGTAGAGTTCTCGACAACATAAATATCGTCAGTTGTATTCTTACCCTCTGTAAGAGTGCAATCTGCTCCTTTGAATACATGAAGAGCAACTTTGTTAGGGGAGACGATATTTGAGTTTGCGTAGTATTTATAGATACCGTAAGCATTAAGACTCTCGGTTGGAGTATCACCAATAGAGAGCATCATACGGAAGCTACCCATATAGAGCCCTGCAAGGCGAACATATACCCAGCAGCTCTCTTTAGTATCCAAATTACAAGGATAGTCTGCAAAAAGACCGTTTGTCAGCTTAAGCTCGATTGCAGCAGTGCCGTCAAAGATATGCAGCGATTTGTAGATATTACCCTGCTCATCATTGCTGATAACTTTACCTTTAATGTAGTAGTTACCGACAATATATCGGTCATTTTTAATCTCATACTCTGTACACTCACTCTCTGAGAGGACAAAACGCTTGTATTTTGTCTCTGCCTGAGAGTTTGTTGAGCCTGAGTTGTTGAGCGGGAAGAACATATCTTTCAGCTCTTTGATTGTAAGAAGCTCCATGCCTTGTGCCTGCATAATCTCGTCAGTCATCTGTGTTGGCACAGCTGGGGTCTCAAACTGCTCATAGCAGCCTACGCATGCAAGGCTGGTAAGCGCGAATATAAATATTTTAATAAATCTCATAGTATCAACATTTTAGAATCGGAAATATACATTTAAGAAGTAAGTTGTTCCCAGCATGTAGAAATACTTTGAATCAAAGCGAGTATAGAAAGCCTCTGCAGGATTTGAGCCTGACAGACTGCCATCCCAACCACGACTGCGACGCATACGCATCTGCTCGTAACCACCGGTCTTGATATTCTGATTGTTGAGAATATTCTTTACCTCAGCACTAAATCCGAGCATATATTTACGGTGGATATACCAGTTTTTACCAACACTTGCACTCAGAGTATATGCATGTCCCAGATACTCCTGACGACGCACATTGTTGATGTTTGTAAGAGCCCAAACTTTAGCCTCGTCTGATGCAGCCTCGTTTGCCAATACATAAGTGTAAGCCTTAACAGCGTTGTTTGTACGGTAAGCAGGGTTCATTGAGAGGTAGAGTTTGTCGTAGAAGTTGAAGTTTACAGATGCAAACCAATTATTTGAGCCACGATAGTCAAGACCTACATTGACAGCTATCTGTGGAGTGCTCTCTACATAGAAGTTTTTCCAGTTTACTTTATCAATCAGCTCAACCTCTGCGCTATTATCAATAATCTGCACAAAGTTTGGATTTGAAGTATAACGATAGTCTCCATAGTTCATAGCACCTTGAAGAGCAATTCCGTTCCAGATAGGTACATTTAACGCCAACTCAACGCCATAGTAACGCTTGTCGATACCAGACATTGCAAAGTTGGTAAATGACGACTGAGTATCATCATAGAACGAGATAACCTTTGAAAGGTCGTTCATCTTGGTAAAGTAACCTGATACACGAGCCTTAATATAAGGCAAGTTAAGGTTGTATGTAAGTTCTGCGCTATAAATCTTCTCTGTTGTCAATCCAGGATTGCTCTGGTTTCTTGTACGAGGAGATACAAATGCTGCCGCAAACTTTGGAGCATCTGCAATAGCTGCTGCATTAAGAGCAAATGAGTGTGCTCCTGAAATACGATAAGAGAGGGCAAGTTTTGCCTTGTATGTCAGATAGTTCAGATGCTCAGAGTCGCCATAAGAGTCATTTCCGTTAGGGAACAGACCCTTGCGCCATAGACCCTGACGCCACATAGAACTATAGCCACCCTCTGCACCAATATTCATTGCAAAACCTCCGAGTGTAAGGCTGTACTGAGCCCAAATCTGTGCCTGACGAATATGTGCATAGTAGTCATAGCCATACTTATCGCCCTCTTTTGCTACGCGAGCATGGCCATACTTGTTGTAGTAGTCAACATCGTTCTGATAAGCAATAATATCGCTACCTTTGTCTCGCTCAGCAAATTTGTCAATATCAAGCCAATAATCGCCACCAAGAAGGTCTTTTACTGTACTGTAATACTCTGTACGATTAACTCGCGCCTTAAGACCGCCAATAATACGGTGGTTAGCGTTGAAATTATGCGACAGAGTAGCTACAAAGTTGTAGTCAATCTGGTCTGTATGACGCTCCTCTATCATATAATTTGAGCGATAACCCTTTGCATACTCAGCTGTTGATGGGTCCTCACGGCGGTTAGAATTTATCATACGGTCAAAATCAATTCTTCCGTTCCATACCTGCATAGCACCTACAGCAGCATTGACATAATTCTCAATCTGCTCGTCTGTTGTAGCCTGGAAGATGCCAGGAATTTCAGGAGTAATCTGGCTCAGATAGTTTGAAGGCAAATAGCGATAATAATCAGGACGAGGGTCCGCGCCATCCTTCCAAGTCAGAGCAGAATATCCGTTAAAACCAAAGCGAACAGATGTTGCAGCTGTAAGTCGGGTCTTATCCGAAATATCGAAGATATAGTTGAGCATAACAATAGGCTCGTGAGTGCGGCGAACACGAGTGTTGCGCAGTTTACCATCCTGAAAACCTACATTTGGATTGTAGTAGTTGCTACCAAACATGTCGTAAGCCTCCTGCGTTGATGCCTGCTGAGCACCACGCTGCTGTGGAGTACCAAGAATACTCAAAGCTAAACGATGTTTAGTGCCAAAGAGTTTCTCAACAGATGCAAAATAGCCGTAAGAGTTGTAGTAGATACCATCAACATAACCATTTCCACCCTGACGAGTCGATACAGAGAATCCATAAGACCAACCATTATCAAGGGCACCAGATGCGTATGATACCATGGCTCTCCAGCGGTACATTTGATTTGCATTAGAGACGCTTACTCTGAAACCTTTACGCATCTGTGATGCGCGTGCATTAACATTGGTAACACCACCAATACCGCCGATACCGAAATCGGTAGGGGTGAGACCTGCGCTGTTCTCCTGATTTCTTGTTGCGTCATTAAGTCCACTCCACAGAGACCAAGGACCATAGCCTGTCATTGCATCGTTAAAACGAATACCGTTCAGATATACATCCTGATACATCGAGTCATATCCACGCACATTGAAACGCATCTCGCTGAAACGATACGATGCAATGTTGTTATAGATATCCTTAGAAGAGCTAAGTGATGAAGGAAGTGCCTGAGAATCTGATGCAGAGGAGTCGTTGTCAAACTCTGCAAAAACAGAGTCATCCATAACCTCGCCCTGTATAGAAGGCACAATAATTACGGTCTGCAAGTCTCGCATATTCTGCTCAACATGCACCATAACCTCAAGAGGCTCAAAATCTGGAGCAGAGAAAGATAGACGATAGTCGCCACTACTCAGATCATTGAAGATAAAATTACCGTTGTCGTCGGTTGTAACTCTCTGTCCTGTTTCGACAATGGTTACAGCAACATGTCCGACTGCGGACCTGCCGTTACGCGACACAACCTGACCCTTAATTCCACTCTGAGCAAACGCGGTAACAGAGAAGAGGGTTAGCAGTGTAAAAAGTACAAATTTTCTCATATATTTAACAAATTATTTACCTACATATATATAAACAGGCAAGTGATCGGAAAAACCGCTCTGGAAATTATTGCCTACAAAGGTGCGAAGTGGGTAGTTTTTGTATTGACCCTCTTTCTGCATCATGTATGGGCGGGAGAAGATATTTCCATAGAACTTACTATTCTCTGCTCTTTTGAGTTTTAACTCACCTGTAGAGCCTGTGGCAAGGTTTTCAGAGACGATAATATTATCGAATAGATTCCATGCATCACGATAGCCAAGCGTGCCATATCCGGCCTTAAGAAGGTCAATATATGGGTTGTACATATCGCCGTCAACGAGTTTTTTGATATTGCCTTTTGCACCTAATACTTCGGTGATGCTCTTATCTGTTGCATCATCGTTAAGGTCGCCCATAATAACAACCTTTGTGCTTGGATTAGCAGTTCTTACAGAGTCGGCAATTCTGCGACACTGCGCTGCAGCAGCCTCTCGTTTAGGAGCAGAGGCCTCTTTACCACCAAGTCGTGATGGCCAGTGTGAAACGAGGAAGAAGAACGGCTCGTCGTCAATGGTTCCCCACATAGTTACAAGGTCGCGGGTGTAGAAATTCTCCATACCCGGCATCTCAAATTTATGAGCCTTGCTACCCTGAAGTTTGAATACATCTGGACGATAGAGGAAGGCACAGTCAACACCTCGACGGTCTGGTGAGTCGTAGTGAACAATGCGGTAGTTTCCATGAGCCATCTTTGGCTGTGCAACAAGGTCCTCAAGAACTAAACGATTCTCAATCTCAGAGACTCCGATTACAGCAGGAAATTGCTTCTGGATAAGTGCCATATCGAAAAATACCTTCTCGACATTACTCTGTTTTTTGTTGTACTTTGTGCTGTTCCATTTTTTGTCGCCTGTAGGCAGGAACTCTTCATCCAATTTGTCCGGGTCGTTGATTGTATCGAACAGATTTTCAAGGTTGTAAAATACAACCATGTGAGGTTTCTGTGCAAAACAACACATAAATACGCCAATGACAAGTAGGGTAGTTAAAAATACTCTTTTCATAACTATCTATATGTTAAAAATTCCAATCGTTAATGTTCTTCTGAGATTTTACCTGCTTTGCAATATCCTCATTGAGATTTCTGAAGAAGGTAAAGCCACTGCGCTTCTCAACCTCCTCAATAGAAACCACAGCAGACTTATAATCTGCGGCATTTGACTCATTTGCAAACAAAAATCCTATTGCCTTTATCTCAGAGGCATCTGTAATTTCGGATATACTCTTCTTTGTATTACCGCTCCTTGTTCTAAGTAACAACTTGTAGGCGTGAGTAGGACGAGTAATAACTCTACCACGCGCCTCGAAGGTTCTTGCATTTTCGAAGAGTGTTCCTACAACGACATAGAGTGTATCAGAGCAAGCCGATTTGCGCGCTCCATTTTCAACTGTTGCCCAAACGCCACTATTAAATTTGCTGTTTTGAGGCATCATGTTAGTAGCATAGAAGGTCTGGGCGTTTGTCATCCATGTATTGAAACGAGATGCTGAAGGGAGCATGTGTCCACGACTATCTCCTGTACCGTATGCACCTGCTACAATATTCTGTTGCTTAGTTTGTGGAATAACGGGGTCTGTAAAGTCGTATTCAATGATTTTGTAACCTCCGTTATAGTATTCGGTTATCGCATCATCAAAAGCCCAAGCATCTGTTCTACCACTGCCATCTCCATAGCCTCTACCATCTGTATAGATGCTGTGAATAGGGTATGCCACCCATCGAGAAACCATCTTTTCGGTGTCGTAACATACAGAGTAGTTACGAACATACTTGCCATTAGACAATGTTGTGTAATATGTTTTATAGACGAGGTTTGCCTGAGTTAAAAGTTCAGGCTGCTCGCCCCATGCGCGGTCATAAGTTATGTTTTTACTCAAGCCGAGCTGTGTAAATTGTAGCTCAGCAGTGTAACCGTCGGAGAATTTTATAAAAACCGTAGCCGGACGCGATACGGTTGTCTCGTTCTTTTGAACATGTAGGGTAAATTTGTTACCTACTTTGCCCGTTGTGGCAATCTGCTCAGAGGTGCTGCTAAATGAACACCACTCATAACCCTCAACAATCACAGCCTCATAAGTGTAGCGAACATCGCCAGAGGTATTTATTGAAAGAGAGGTCTCATCCCACCCTATAGAGTTGCGGGATATTGTGGCTTTAGACTGAAATGGAGACCACGGGTCAACATCGTCGCAAGCCCAAAATGTTGAAATTGTTGTCAGTGCAATAAGCACTGTGTAGAAAAATCTATTCATTGTAAAAAAGCCCTCTCGGTAGGCATAACCTACCGAGAGAGGATGGTCAATAATTAGTTGTTAGCTTTGAAGAATACAACGCCATATTTAAGAGTTGTCTCAGCCTTGTAAGAGCGAATCATCTTACTCTGAGCACCTGCAGTACCGAGATATACGCTATTGCTGGACAATGTAATACCACCGTTAGCATTTGCAGTAGCAACCCACTCGGCAGGAGTATCTCCAAGTGCAAGTTTACGGTTTGTAGCTGCAGCAGAGCTATAGAGATACTTGCCATTAGACTTGATGTAGTATGTATTAGCCTTATCAGCAACAGCCTCAAGAGTGATTGTTGCAGCTGTACCTGTTGTGCAAGTAGGGTCAATGGTCAGTGCGCCATCTGAATAAGCATAGTTTGCTGTTGCACAATCTTTGCCATCAGCAGCACCAGTCCAGCAGTGGTAAGGATATGCACTCCAATCCATGTTAATATCGCCGCTTGTATAAGATGTCAAATAACCAGACATGATGTAATCTCCGGCAGAAAGAGCAGCTACGGTATCAATAAGAGAGTAGTTACCTGTAATAGGTGTTGGCTCTGGAGTTGGGTCTGGGTCTGGGGTAGGAGTTGAGCCACCAACCTCAGTAACAGAGTATGGAAGAATATTAAGGTAGTTATAAGTACCTGTTACATAACCCTTAACAACTACATTTTTGCCATTAAACGCTGCATAATCAGCTGTATTTACATAATAGAGAGAAGCCTGCTTTGTAGCACCTTCAACAGTGATATTTGCATAGCTACCTACAGAGATAACGCCTGTAACCTGTACTTCGATACAAGCAGCATCTGCACCTACCATAGCATCAAGTGTAGCTCCGTCAACAACAAGAGGTTTATACTCATAAGTGTTATCTGTTGAAACAACGGTTGTAGTAGTAGCTGCCATTTGCAAGCTATTTGTGTTGTAACCCTTATAACGAGAAACTGTACCCTCAATAGTTACCTTCTCCATAAGTGTACGGCCATGCTCTGCACCATACACAAGCAGAGAACCTGTCTGGTCAGCAATAACATAAGCCTTTGCGGCTACAGCAACAACAATACCCTCAACGGTATAAGTACCATCTGCTGTAATAGTGTTGATAGCTACAGCCTGAGAAGGTGTTGGGTCTGGCTCTGGGTCAGGTGTTGGGTCTGGGTCAGGAACAACAGTGCCGTCAGTTGTAAAGAACACTACACCACAAGCAAGGTTTGCCTGGTCAATATAAGAGCGGATATGGTTCTTTGTAGCATTACCTGTACCGAGAGAAGCTCCGTTAGAGGTAAATACAATACCACCCTTTGCGTGGTCAGCAGCAACCCACTCTGCGCTATTTGCGCTAAGACCAACCTGGTGGTTAGATGCGGCATTGTTTACAAGATACTCATTACCAGCTTTGATGTAGAAGGTATTTGCCTTGCCCTCTACAGCCACTACGGTAACTACTGCAGGCTGTACAAGAACACCGCTACCTGGGCTAAGAACGCCGTCAGCATAGCTATAAGCTACAGTCTCAAGGTAGTTCTTATTGCTGCTTGTAGCAATCTTACCAGTCCAGCAGTGGTATGGATTTGCAGCCCAGTTGTATGTGTCATAAGACTCAAGATAACCGGCCATAATATAGTTGCCGGCTACAAGAGAAGCAACTTTATCAATCTTTGAAGCGGCTGTTGGCTCTGGCTGCTCTGGGTCATCACCTGTAGCAGATACAGCTGTTACCATCATATTAGTAAACTTGCCGCTTGATACGCCGATAAGGTATCCTGTAACCTTGATACCCTTGCCATTAAGAGATGTAAGCTGTGTCTTAATATCGCCATCAGGATAAGAGAGTGAACCAACAGCGGTAGAAGCACCCTCGACTGTTACATTGTAGTAGTTGCCATCGATAACAAGTGCACCCTCAAATGAAGCGTACTTAACAACAGGAGCAGATACATAAGCATCAAGGTCTGCACCTGTCATAGCAGCAGCAGTGCCGTTATCTACTGTCTTTGTCTCGCCTGTAGCAGTAACCTTTGCATCAGCACCAAACTGAAGCAGACCTGCATAAGTAGTTACAGCACCATCAACATCAACTACTGCACCAACAGCAGGGATTGTTGCCTCTGTACCCATGTAGCAGAGGATGTATTTGCCAGAAGCGTCAGTGATAAGGCAACCACGACCATAAGTAGCCACAACCCAAGCGTTCTTGAGTGAGTAGTTACCCTCGCCACCTGCAAGGATAGCGTCAATAGTACCCTCTACAACCTCGCCTGAGCCACCACCTGCGTTGTTGAACTCTACCACAGGGCCATTACCACCCTCAACAAGACGGAAGTCGTCAAAGCGGAGAGCTGCCTGATACTGATAGTCAGCAGATGGAAGAGCTGTAGTAGTATCAGCCTTGTAATCAGAGAAGCGTACGAAGAGTTTATCTGCATCAGCAGGAAGGGTAAATGGAGCGATTGCGTAGGTCCAGTTACCGTCTGCCATTGTTGTAAATGCAACTATACCCCAATTCTCGCCATCAACACTTACTGCAATAGACAAATTCTTACCAGACTCAAGAGCCGCTACAACAGGAGTGTAAGGCGATGCGATAAGAGATGCGTACTGATTGAAAGCAGTGAAAGAGAAGGTGTAGTTCTTAACACCACTCTTAATGTTGATGTTGTTGATTACAAACTGAGAGTCAGTCTTTGCCTGAAGATAAGCGTAAGGAGCGTCAGTTGCGTAAGTAGCACCTACAGGAGCCCAAGTCTTACCAGAGTTACGAACAGATGCGTTCTTACCTGTGTAGGTAACGCCGCTCTGGTCGAAGCCCTCGCCACCCTGAGGATTCCAACCGGTGTACTTGTCAACATAAGGCCAATAACCATCAACCTTTGATACAGACTCACCACCATTTTCGTAGTAAACAAATTCGCCATCTATGGTTGGGATGTCAGAGTCGGTCTGAGTAATTGATAGGCTCGCCTTCTTTGTGATAGGGTAGCCGCTTACATAACCTGTAGCAGTAAATGTAACCTTGATTGTGCGCATAGTCTCAGTTGCAGGTACATCGAAAGTTACGGTAGCATTACCGTTTCCGGACTGCATGCTGGCAACAACACCCTCAGTGTCAGCCTCAACAACCCACTCAGCAGCTGTTGTAACTGTTACAGCCTCGGTTGTTCCGCCAGCAAGACCAATTTGCATGGAGGCAGGTGTAACCTCAATGGTAGGAACGCCTTGGAATCCTCCCTCAGGCTCATTACCAGTATCGGTACACGAAACTGCACAACTCATACCCAACAGAACTGTTGAGTAGAGCAACGATTTGAAAAATCTTTTCATACTGTTTTGATATTTAATGGTTTATGAATAATAATAAGTTCTAATCCTGCTGTTTATGCACGCGTACGCGCACAAATAGCGTACAAATATATGAATTTTTATTTGAAACAAGACCGAAGTTAGGTTTTTTTAATAAAAAAAGAGTTCATCCGCACAGATTGTAATCAAATCTGTGCGGATGAACTTTTCTAAGAGTATGTCAATATACTACTTCTCAGGACGCATTACGATATATGCCATATTGTTGTCTGCAAGAACCTTAGCAGCCAAAGCAGCAATCTTATCGCCTGTCATTTCGTTTACTATACGCTCGTAGTTTGCTACATTGTTCATAGCCTCGCCAAATATGTAGTAGTTCTTGATGTAGTTCATCCAAGGACCGTTCTGTACAAGGCGATTCTTCCACTCCTTAATCAGATACTCACGAACCTTCTCCAAATCCTTACTCTCAGGACCGTTCTGAGCAATCTTCTGTAGCTCTGCTACAACAATCTCACTAAGTTCGTCAGCCATAGCCTCATTTGTGTCAAACTGAACAACAAGGCTGTATGTAGGGCTGTAATAAGGGTCAATAGAGCCGCCTACACCAACTCCATAAGTACCACCCTTCTCTTCGCGAATAGACTCAGTGTAACGAGAACGAAGAATATCCTGCAAGAAGTTCATTGTAACATAGTTGTCAAGGTTGTAGTCGGTCTGACCGGTGTAGATGCGGCATACGCTAACCTTAGGCTGCTGCATCTTCTCCTTAAAGTCGTTAGTGCCTGTTGCATAGCGAACACCATCATCAACTCTCTTTGTCAGTTTCTTGCTTGTAGGCAGAGAACCGATATACTTCTCAACAAGTGGTTTGAGAGTGTCAAGTTCTACATTACCAACTACAAATACTGTAAAGTTTGCAGCATTTGACAACATCTGACGATAGATTGGCTCAACTCTCTCAAACTTAATGTCGTTCAAAACCTCTGTAGAGATTTGCTGACGACGAGGATTGTTGCCATAGAGGGTCTTAAGTTGCTCTGAAGATGCACGATAGTCAGGGTTAGACTTAAGGTTCTCTACATAGCTCTTATACTGACCAATAACGGCATTAAAGTCGTTCTCGTTGAAACGAGGGTCTGTAAAGTTGAGATAGATAAGCTGGAGAATTGTCTCAATATCCTTTGGAGAGCCGTTACCATATACCATGCTCACATAGTCGCCTGGAGCAACTGAAACGCCTGCACTCTTACCTGAGAGCTGCTTGCGCAAATCTGTTGCCGAGAACTTAGATACACCCTGCTGGCTCATTACAAGGCTCAGATACTTACCTGTGTTGTAATCTGCGTCAGAGAGGGCAGAGATACCAGACTGAGCAACCATCTGAATCTGTACTTCGTCAGCCTTAAAGGTTGTTGGTTTAACAACAATCTTAATACCGTTTTTCAGAGTCCACTCTGTAGTACCAAGTGTCTGGTTTGCACCAACCTTCTTTACAGGAGAACCCTTAAGTGCCTCTGGATTTGCGATAAGAGGCTCCTTTACGGTGTCATCCTTGTAAGGGTCAATCTGAGAAGCCTTAACCTCAGCAATGATAGACTTAACATCCTCTTCTGTAGGGTTTACAACACCCTCCTTCTTTGGAGCGTTTACGATAACGACATTGTTCTCATCTGTGATATATCGAGCGAAAGTTTGATTGATAGCTTCAAGTGGCAACTCTGCAATAATTGCGCTATCCATCTTCCACTCAAGTTCAGCCTCTGGGAAGGCAGCGTTCTTGCGGAAAGCTGCGATATAGCGGTTTACAAACTGACCGTTCATGCGGTCATTGCGGTTCATATAAGCCTGCTCCTCACGGCGTAATAACTGAGCCTTTGCTCTCTCAAGTTCACCCTCAGTAAAACCATGACGACGGATTCTTTCAACCTCTGTGTATGCAGCTTTAAGTCCAGCCTTAAGTCCGTTATCCTTTGTTGTAACACCAACAGTAAGAGCGTCCAAGGTAGGGCAGATACCAACACCACCATTTGAGAGATATGCATTGGTAAATGGAGCATCTGGCTTCATTGAAATCTCAGCAAAGCGGGCATTTGCCATTGATCCACCAAGTGCGTTAATAAGAGCAAACTGCTCAGCAATAACGGTGTTGTTGTACTCTCGTGGAAGAGCCTCGCGCTTGATGAATATAGAAGCATCACTCTCAAGCATCTCTGGGTCCTCAAAGATTGATACGATAGGCTCAGTGTTGTTTGGTACAACAATAACCTCCTTAGATGGAGCATCTGCAGCAGGTGCTGGGATGTCTGCCATAAGAGACTTAACCTGTGCCTCAACCTTATCAACATCGATATCACCAACAACAACTACAGCCTGATAGTCAGGACGATACCACTTGTTGTAGAAACTCTTGATGTCGTCATAGCTGAAAGACTTAAGACCCTCAAGATGACCAATAAGGTTGCGGTGCTCATACTTTGTACCCTTGAAGAGGGTCTTGAGTAGATTGATTGTAGAACGCCAAGAAGCTCCGTCTCTTGTACGCAACTCCTCCATAATTACGCCACGCTCTTTGTCAATCTCAGAGTGCTCAAGTGAGATAAAGTGAGACCAATCGTGCAAAATAAGCATTGCAGTATCGATAACACCCTGACGAGCAACCGGAACATCACGCATCAAATACTGTGTGTAGTCCCAAGATGTACCTGCATTAAGGTTTGCACCAAACTTAACACCTACCTTCTCAAGATACTCGATAAGCATCTTTCCAGGCAAGTTCTTTGTGCCGTTAAATGCCATATGCTCAAGAAAGTGAGCCAAACCTTGCTGATTGTCCTCCTCCTGAATAGCACCTACATCATGCACGATGTAGAAGTCTGCAAGACCTTTTTGCTTTGCGTTGTGGCGGATGTAATACTGCATACCGTTCTCCAGTCGTCCAACTCTTACAGCTGGGTCATGAGGAATGACTGGCAACGCAGGCTGATTGCTCATCTGAGCAACTGCCACAAATGCAACGAGTGTTGCAAATGCCAATGTGAAAAATCGTCTCATTGTTGTAAAAAATTAGTTAAACTTAAATTCAATTAGTTTTATTCTCATTAACCGATTATAAAATTTCTTCTATTCGGTTTCGGGTGCAAATTTACCCCCCCCCATGAATTTTCCAAATTTTTCGGCAAAAATTTGATAGTGGGGCTAATCTCCCATCTCTAAAATATCGCCAGGCTGACACTTTAGCACCTTACAAATAGCCTCAAGGGTAGAGAATCTAATTGCGCGGCCTTTGCCTGTTTTGAGTATTGAAAGGTTGGCTTGTGTAATACCAATTTTCTCTGCAAGTTCTGTAAGCGTTATCTTCTTTTTAGACATTAACGCCGAAAGCTTAATATTTATTGCCATAACAAAAGTATATTCTTATTTCAAGCTACAAATATATGTTATATTTGGCAAATATCCAAATGCATAATTACAGAAGATTCTCTTAGGCAGTATGGTTTTGAAAATTTGCAGAAAAAATCTATCTTTGCAGAAATATGGGACAGAAAACTACATACAATTACAAGGTTGAAACCCAAAATGTGGATTTTACCTATCGCGCGACAATTGATGCGCTCGGAAATTTTATTCTCAATACAGCTGGTATTGACGCTCAGGGCAAGGGTTTTGGTGTTGATACACTCTCGCCAATGCATAGGACTTGGGTGTTGTCAAAGTTTGTTATCGAGGTTGATTCTCGACCTGAGCAGTTTGAGACATTTGACCTTACGACATGGGTAAATGAGAACACTCGACTGCTCTCAACCCGTAATTTTACTCTCTCCGATTCTGCGGGAAAAATGTTCTGTCGTTCTCTTTCTCAGTGGTGTATGCTCGACTATGAGCGTCGTATGCCTGTAAATCTTGATGAGATTAGGGATCTTTTTGAGCCTTATCTGTGTACAGACGAGTCTCCATGTGAGCAGCCACGCAGATTGCGCGCTATTGAGGCAGAGGTTGTCAAAGAGCATAAGATTGTCTATAGTGATATAGATTTCAACTGCCACATGAACACTATGCGATATATCGGCAGGATGGTTGATATGTTGCCTATAGAGTATCTCAAGGAGAATCGTCCTTTCCGTTTGGATGTTCATTTTCAGAACGAGTGCAGATTGGGTCAGATAATAAAAATCGGCATGCAACAGATGGAAAACATCACACTTTTTGAAATTATCAGA
>JAFWBN010000040.1 GCA_017507075.1 Alistipes sp.
GCTCAGTATCGTTTGGGATTGTGTAGTTTAGATAGTAAAGAGAAGGCTAAGTGGTATGAAAAGGCTGCAGAACAAGGTTATGTGCCGGCTATGAGAGAATTAGGTGAGTGTTACGAGAGAGGTATGGGTGTGGCAAAAAGTAAGAAAAATGCCATATTTTGGTATCGTAAAGGCGCAGAAAAAGATGATTCTAAGTGCAAAGATGCCTTGGAAAGACTTGGCGCACTTTAGTTGAGCGTAATATTAAGAAAGTTGTCTAAAAACAAAAAAGTTCTTCATGGGTCTCCATGAAGAACTTTTGTTTTGGGGTGTTAAAGTTTAGTTGATATAATACTCAAGTAGGGTAGCAGTACCCTCTATTGCAACCTCATTTGTTTCGGCAGGGATAAGTACAACCTCGCCAGCCTTTAGAGTCTCTGAGCCTGAGTCGGTTTTTAGGGTAACGCTGCCCTCAGTGCAATAATAGAGTACAAAGGAGTCAAGGTCTGCGAAGTTTCGCTCTGTAGCACCTTCAACCTTTAAGATGTTGCATGTAAAGTAGTCGCAAGAAGCAATCTCTACGGCACAATTAGTCTGAACACTATACTCTCTTCTGCACGATTTTACTGTAGAATCGAAATCTATAGCATCTACGGCGTATGCTGTATGCAATTCACGAGATTTACCCTCTGTATCCAATCTATTCCAATCAAAAATACGGTATGTAAGGTCAACAGGCTGCTGTATCTCTACAAGGGTAACACCGCCGGATATTGCATGCACAGTACCGGATGGGATAATAAATGCATCACCCGCCTTTACTTGTACAGGCTCTATAATCTCTGCCACACTACCCTTAGCCACAGCATCAATATACTCTTCACGGGTTATCTGAGGATTCTTAAAGCCTATATAGAGCAGAGCCTGAGGCTCGGCATCAAGAATATACCACATCTCGGTCTTGCCACAAGAGCCATGTCTCTCTGCTGCAAGATTATCGTCAGGGTGTACCTGCACAGAGGTTTTATCTTTGCAGTGCAGAGTCTTAAGAAGTAGTGGAAACTCAAGCCCATAACGCTCAAAGACGCTATCTCCTACAATCTCACCCATATAGACCTCAATAGCCTCCTTGAGATTGTTTCCTTTGAAAAATCCGTTTGTTATAACCGAAATATTGCCATCAATGCCCGATACATCCCAACTCTCACCGTAGGTTTTTGTCTTATCTACACGCAGTCTCTGACCCTTCTTTATCTCAAGAAGAGCCTCGCCGCCCCAGATGTGCTGTTTGAGTATTGGTTTTAACTTTATCGGATACATACTATTTGAACAATGCTTCTACGCTCTGAACAACCTCCTCCTCGTTAGGGTCGAGATTAAATACAAGACTTGGTTTAAGATACCACAGCTCTTTGTCTTTAGTGGCTCTTAACTCTCCACCACCTGTGATATTGAGCATAATGGTTGCCTTAGGGTCTATGTTACCCTTATTCACCTGGTCTATAAGTGTTGCAAGAGCAATAGCAGGTGCAGGGTGAATATCTATGCCCTCAGTCTGCAAAAATAGCTCTGCAGCTCTTGCAGCCTGCAAATTATCTGCCATAAGAATATCGCCATTGGTCGCTTTCAGAGCATCAAAGAGTCCTCCGGCAAGAGAGTATGGCGGTTTACGGTTTGAGAGTACCTTAGCATCTATAGTCTCAGCATCTTTGCGTGCTTGATTGTCATCGTAAGGTAAAAGAGCTCTGGAATCTGCCTTCCAAGCCTCATACATAGGTAGGAAAGGAGCATTTTGTGAAACCATAAGACGCATTACATTGTCTCCATATCTGCCATCCTCTATAAGACGCATATTTGCCTCCCATGCAGCAATGGCACCTGTGCCACTACCTACAGCTTGGAAATAATAATCCGGAATACGACCTATGGTGGTTACGGCAGAGAGAACGGTAGTTGACATACCGTCTCTGCGGGCAATATTCTTTGCTCCACCCTCGGCGTAGAACATAGGCGACTTAAGAGCCAAGTTGCTCAAGTGGATTGCATCAAAATAGTCGCCACCCTTCTGACAACTGATAAGTTTTACACAGTCGTTAAGAGGCTCGGTAAACCACATAGCGTTCAGATTATCCTCTGGCACTGAGAGTAGTAGCGGGATATTATTGTCTGAA
>JAFWBN010000041.1 GCA_017507075.1 Alistipes sp.
CCTATACTCCTCTGCACTACGGAAGCCGAGGAGGAGTTCTTTTACTTTAAGGCGTTTTTTGCCGGCGATTTGGATGTCTTCTATATAGACAATGCCATCGGCGCAGGTAACACCCATATATTTTTTGCCGTCGGTAACTACCCTACCAACCTCTGAAATGCCATTTTTAGGCTCAAAGCGCACCTCGAAAATCTTTGCCGAGCCACACTCTGCACCACCTTTAGTAAGCCTACTCCATGCAGCAGGATATGGAGAGAGTCCGCGCACAAAATTTACGATATCCTCTCCATTTTTGCGCCAATCTATAAGGCAATCATCCTTAAAAATCTTTGGTGCAGGACGCAAGTTTTCATCGCTCTGAGGCTGCTCTATAGGCGTTATATTTCCCTCTGCAATGCGGTTTACGCTATTAAGAACAAGGTCTGCACCGATAGTCATCAGTCGGTCATAGAGCGAGCCTACTGTATCATTATCTGCGATTTTTTCGCGTACCTGACCTATTATTGCGCCCTTGTCAATCTCATGGTTGAGCAGAAAAGTGGTAACTCCTGTCTCCTTGTCTCCGTTGATAATAGCCCAATTTATAGGGGCTGCACCACGATATTGTGGAAGGAGCGAGGCGTGGAGATTAAATGTGCCAAATCGAGGCATTGCCCACACCACTTCGGGAAGCATGCGGAAAGCTATCACGATGCCCAAGTCGGGCTTTAACTCGCGCAGAGCTGCCAGAAACTCTTCATCACGCAGTTTTTCGGGCTGTAGAATAGTCTGAATGCCCAAATCTCGTGCAGCTACTTTTACATCGCACTCATGTACTTTCAGCCCGCGACCAGCCTGTCGGTCAGGGGTTGTAACAACACCGACAACATTATATCCACCCTCGACAAGGGCTTTAAGTGAGGGTACAGCAAACTCCGGCGTACCCATGAATACTATACGAATATCTTTTGGGTTCATACTACTTTTTCTTTGTCAATTTTTGTCTCCAAGATTGAGGTATTTTGGATATTAACAACTCCTTGTAGTGCTTGTATCGACCTATATACCAATCAAAGTCGAGCAGTGCGGAGTCGTTTGTCGCTTTGTGAGTCAGATAGACGACAAGCGGGAAGAGAACTATTGATGAAATCCACATACCGAGCAGAGAGCTCCAACTACCCTCTTTTGCCATCTTCTCGCCAGAGATACTGATGATATAATATATAACGAAGAATATCACCGAGATAACAATCGGCATACCAAGTCCTCCTTTGCGGATAATGGCACCAAGTGGCGCACCGACAAGGAAGAATATGAATATGGATACAGGCAGTGCGAGTTTTCTGTGCCACTCATTTTTGCTACGGTAGAGTTGATTGAGTGCCTCTTTGGATGTCGATTCATCAAAAGAGAAGCTATTTCGTGCCGAGATAGCACTCTGACGCGCATTTGAGTACACCTTCTGCTTTTGACGCGTAGTAAGTGTTGGTATAGAGTCAAGCAGATATTTTGAGTAAATCTTCTCAGAACGGTCTATAATAATTGTATCAGGTGGCGAAATGGCATCAGGGTCTTTGATAAACACCTGGTCGCGCAATAGTGGATTGTATGCCGTTGTGGTTGTGCGGTTTACAACCATCTCTAAAGAGTCTATTGCAGCTTGTAATTCGACAATATTTTGTGTCTGACTACTACCACTGAACAGATTTTCATCAGAACGCTCAAAATCAAAACCTGTCATCGGAATCTGTCCATCCTGACGCTCAAATTTGTGGCGACGCAATGTGCTTTTGGTGTACCATTGGCTGTTGCGGGTATGCTCGTAAGTCTCTCCGTTAAAGAGTGTTACAAGAAGATAACGCTTGTCGTCGCTGAGTCGTATATAACCCGAATCGGCAATAGTTGTGGTCATGTTGCCGTTTGTTGAGCGGTTGTCGTAAATAAGCACTCCATTGAGTAGTTTAGTCTCTGGGTTTTGATGCTCAACGCGGATACTCATATTGTCAATTCCGTTAAAAAAGAGCCCATCTTGAAACTCCAAAGCCTGATTTTGCTTTTGGATATCATGTATGATGCTGAACATCTTTTTATTGGAATATGGTGCTAAGTTGTTGATTATAAAGAAACTGCCTATAGATATAAGACCCACAACAAAAACAAGAGGACGCACAATCTTGAGCAGCGACATACCTGCCGACTTCATGGCAAGTAACTCATAATTCTCGCCCAAGTTACCCATCGTCATAATGGTTGCCAGAAGCACTGCAAGCGGCAGACCCATCTGAATCATGTTTACAGTGGCATACATGATTAGCTCGATAATTACCGCTGCATCCAGACCCTTACCCACAAGGTCTTCGATATAACGCCATACAAAGTTCATCATCAGAATAAATATGACGATGAAAAATGTGGCAACCATCGGGCCGAGGTATGACTTGAGTATCAGTTTATATATTGTCTTCATTAAAGTCTCTGTTTGGAGTGCAAAGATAATAGTTTTACTATTATAAGCGTCAAAGTTAGCACAAATATTATTGCAGGACCCGACGGAACCTCCATGTAATAGCTTATTGCTACACCCAAAAGAGCTGCTACAGCTGCTACAACCGAGGATGCTGTGGTAATTGTCGAGTAATGCTTTGTGAAACAGTTTACTATAACTGTAGGCATTGTCATAAGCGATATTAGCAGAACCACGCCCATAACTCTGATTGATAACACAATGGTAACGGCTGTAACTACAGACATTACATAACCTATAAGCTTGGTATTCAGGCCTGCCGAGTGGGCAAAATCGCGGTCAAAGGCTGTATATATCACAGGCTTAAGCCACAACACAGCCCCAATAATCAAAAATAGTGTCAGCAGAGCAAGCGCAATAACATCGGGGGTTGTTACAGATATAATGTTTCCAAATAGAAAACTTGATAAGTCGCCCGATGTATATCCCGGCTTAAGACTCATTGCCAAAGCTCCTATTGCCATGCCTATACCCCACATAAGACCTATTGCAGAGTCTTCGCGAATCTTGGCACGATTTCCCGCCCACTCAATGCCGAGAGACGAGAGAACGGCAAAAATCATCGCACCCCAAATCGGATTTACTCCAAAGTAGAATGCTATGCCTAACCCGCCAAAAGAGGCGTGTGTGATACCTCCACTTAGGAAAACAATCCTGCGAGAGACGATATATGTGCCTGCAATTCCGCAGGTAATACCGGACAGAATACAGGCTATAACTGCGTTTGCTAAGTAACGATACTCAAATATATCAACTAAAAAATCCATATTCAAGGTACAAAAATAGACTTTTTTTATTGGATTTACACCACTCAAGCAACCTTTTTTGTATCTTCGCACGGTAATAGAGCATAAAATGAGCAAAAAAGTCAACTTTCATACCCTCGGTTGTAAGCTCAACTTCTCCGAGAGTTCAACAATTGCCCGCCAATTTGAAGATGGTGGATTTGAGCGTGTATCCCCTACCGAGCCTGCCGATATTTGCATAATAAATAGCTGCTCGGTAACAGAGCATGCCGACAAAAAATGTCGTAATATTATCAGAAAACTCCACCGCCGAAATCCTGATGCAATCATAGCTGTTACGGGCTGTTATGCACAACTTAAACCGTATGAGATAGCAGCTATTGAAGGTGTGGATATAGTGCTGAGTAACAATAACAAAGGAGAAACATATCAACGAGTGCTTGAACTACAATCAAAGGGTCGTGCAAAGGTTTATAGCTGCGAAACTGACCAGATTATAAACTTCTTTTCTGCCTTCTCAAGCGGGGATAGAACTCGAGCTTTTTTGAAGGTACAGGATGGTTGTGATTACTGCTGTTCTTACTGTACTATACACAATGCCAGAGGTAGTAGTCGCAATATTCCTATCGCGGAGGTTGTAAAGCAGGCAGAGCAGATTGTAGCATTGGGTCAGAAAGAGATTGTTATCACGGGTGTAAATACGGGCGATTTTGGCCGTACAACAGGTGAGAGTTTTGCCGATTTGCTCAGGGCTTTAGATAGAGTTGAGGGCGTTGAGAGGTATCGAATATCTTCAATAGAGCCTAATTTGTTAACTGACGAGATAATAGATATTTGCGCCCGCTCATATAAATTTCAACATCACTTCCATATCCCTATTCAGTGTGGGTCAAATAAGATTTTGGCACTGATGCGTCGTAGATATACCGTAGAGAGGTTTGCAGAGCGCATTGCGGCAGTGAAAAAGGCGATGCCTGACGCCTTTATCGGTATAGATGTGATAACGGGTTTTCCTGGAGAAAGTGATGCGGATTTTGCAGACTCCAAGAGATTTTTAGAGGGTATCAAGCCGGCATTTCTCCATATATTCCCCTTCTCCGAGAGGGCTAATACTCCGGCTGTAGATATGCCAAATAAGGTGCAGTCGTCTGTCTCTACTGCCAGAGTCAAGGAGTTGGAGGAGTTGAGTGATAAACTGCATTATGATTTTTGTTCTCGCGCAGTTGGTAACACTACCAAAGTTCTCTTTGAAAGCACCGAAAGAGGTGGATTTATGACGGGTTTTACAGGTAACTACATAAAGGTCAAAGTTCCATATAACCGCAAGTATATCAATCAGATAGTGGATGTCGCGCTGTTGAAAATAGAACCAAATTGTGATGTTCTTGGTCAGATTGTAGAATAATTACAAAAAAAATTGTTATATTTGCCACTTATAAAGGAGAGTGTTATGAGAGGATTAGGCAAAAGAGTAACAATAGGTTTTCTGAGCATTGTCGGGTTGCTGCTTGCATCCGGCATAATCTCGTTGTTTGAGCTTGGTAATATGAGTAACGATACAGAGAGTATCCTCTCTGCGTCAAGACGAAATATGGAGATGGCAAAAGATATGCTCAAATCAGCCCATGAGCATAGTCAGGCTGTCCTTCACATCGCTCTTTTTGATGAAAATTCTTACAGAGATGTGTGCAGAAGAACTATGGGCGACCTTGAGGGCAAAGTCGCCACTATTCGAAACGAGGCGGTAGATGCTTCTCGGTTAGACTCACTCTCTTCAGCTGTAGCGACACTTAGAGAGGTGGCTGATAATTTTCTCTCTACACCGAAGGCTCCGATTGCTCCAGCCGTGCCTGTAGTGCCTCAAAATGATACTCTTGTGGTAATGTTGCCGGTAGATGTTGTAGCACAACCTGCTGCTTCAAAGGGTGGTATGGAGTGGTATGACGACAATTATAAGGTAGCATACGACAATCTGGTGGATGAGATTCAGGAGTTTATGACTCATATCCACAGTTCACTTGCACCAAGAGCAGAGCAACTTAATAAAAACGCCTATCGCTCTGTTGCTCCCGTGCTTATATCGCTTGTGGTGCTGATAGCAATAGTTTTGATGTTTTACTACTTTATTGCTGTCTATTGTGTCAAGCCGATTGCTAAAATCAATAAATCGTTGTCAGATTATATGAGTTATCGCCTACCGTTCAGTATTAAGGACGATTTGTTAGACGAACTCAAAGAACTTGTTGACAATATAGAGAGACTTGTAGGATTATCAAAACAAAATAGGCAGTAACAATGCGTGTTAGCGTAGTATTGAGATATGTGGGTACGGTGATGCTCTGTTTAGCAGCCTTTATGATGATGGCGGCGGGCATGTCCTACATGAACGGCATGGATTCGGGCTTCTATCCACTGCTGCTCTCTGCTTTGCTAACCCTTACTTTGGGTGCTTTTCCATTACTGTTTGTTCCTAAAGCTATGGCGATAACCAACAAAGAGGGTTTTGCTATAGTTGTAGGTTCATGGGTCTTGGCGTGTATTGTGGGTATGTTCCCATATCTTATTTGGGGTGGAGAGTTTACTCTTGTCAATGCGTGGTTTGAGAGCGTATCTGGCTTTACAGATACGGGAGCAACTATTCTTAATGATATAGAGCAGCTGCCTGATGGTTTGTTGTTCTATAGAACCTCCACAAATTGGATTGGTGGTGTTGGTGTTGTTATGTTTGCGTTGGTTATTCTGCCATCTTTGGGAGCAAGTAAGATGTCTCTCTCAAATGTGGAGTTGTCATCGCTTGCTAAAAATAACTACCGCTACCGTACTCAGATGATTATCCGTATCCTGCTTGTTGTCTATGTAGGGTTAACGGTAATAACAACACTGCTACTCAAAATGGCTGGTTTAAGGTGGTTTGATGCACTTAATCACGCCATGTCAGCCTGCGCAACAGCAGGATTTAGTACCAAAAATGCGAGTATCGCCTTTTATGACAATGTTGTGGTAGAGATGATTTTGGTGGCAGCTATGCTGATATCAAGTATCCACTTCGGACTTATATATGCGACTTTTTTGCGCAAAGGAAATAATATATTCCGCTCAGAGATTGTCAGAATATACCTTGTCATTATAGGTATATCTACCCTATTAGTTACCATCAGCCTCCTTGATGCAGGCGTATATACAACAATCTGGGACTCTTTGCGCTACTCTTTCTTTCAGGTAGTATCGCTTATAACCACAACGGGATATGCTACGGCAGATACCAATATGTGGACTCCTTTTGCTATTGTGATACTGATTTTTGTCTCTGTGATTGGTGCATGTGCAGGCTCTACATCCGGAGGTATGAAGGTTGATAGGTTGTTACTGTTTTGTAAACTATTGTGGGCAAGGATTCGTCGTCAGCAACACCCTAACGCTGTAATTCGTATTCGCGTGGATGGCGTGGCACAAGAGGCTGATATGCTTAATAATGTAGTAGTTTTTATTGTAACATACATAGCCTTAATACTCTTTGCAACAATTACAAATACCATGTTCGGGCAGGATTTGATGACCGCCTTTTCTTCGGCAGTGTCATGTATAGGTAATGTGGGACCTGGTTTTGGAGAAGTGGGGTCGATGAGTAATTTTTCTCAAATCCCTGCAATATTAAAGTTGCAAGACTCGTTTCTAATGTTAATGGGTCGTTTGGAGATATTCGGCTTTATACAGTTGTTTTTCCTTAAATGGTGGAGATAATGAAGAGATTTGTTTTAATCTTATCGGTTTTAACTTTTGCAGCCCTACCCCTTGCTGCACAGCAGACAATGGTGCAGTCAACGGCGCGATACAAAGAACTTGCATCCCGTCTTGCTACTGAGCGTCGAAAGTGCGATTCACTCAGCGTGCTGATTGTTCAGACACGAGATAAGTATGCCACAGATGCCTCTGCAAGGGATAAGATTGCCGAACAGTTGGTGCTCTTGGAAAAGGAGGCTTTTGCGATGAAAAAGCAGTATGACAAGACTCTGCAGACCCTTACTGCCTATGAGCAGCGTTGGACATCCGCAAATGTTGTAAAAGATGATGCTGCTCAAAATCCTGCATCCTCTGAGCAGAATATAACAAAACCTATAAAAGAGGTTGCCAACTTGGTTTATAATCAGACTTTTGTGGAGTCTCTTTCGGCAGCTGACTATAAGACCCTCAGAGAGGCTCAAAATCAGGAAAAGAGCGTTAAAGAGGCTATAGAAGAGTATTTGAGATGCTATGATAAGATGGTGTCCATACAACTTGAGTATGAGAGAGTCGATACTGAGAGTGCTGCAGATAGCCTACTACTGACATTGGATACTATGCGTCTTGAGGCTCAAAAAGTTGAGAGCCGAATTACAAGTAAGTGGCAGAAGGTGTATGACAATAAAATATATGCCTACAATCTGCTTATGGAGAAGGATGGCAGGATGGATGTTGTCTCTGCAGCAGAGAAGGAGCTATCTGTATCTCTGCAGCGTGGAGATGAAAATGCCGGAAACTATGAGTCTGATGCAATGATAGCATACTATTACCGCAAACTCGGACTTATGGACTACGAGACAAGAGTTGCAACAGCATTGGGTCTGTCAAAGGCTAAGGACTCGCTCTATAGGGTCAAAAACTCGCTTAAGGAGGAGAACTTCTGTCTGCCGAAGGTTAATATTGTACGCCGCTCATTTATCAAAAAAGAGCCACTGAAGGTTATCAAACCTATTATTTACACCTCAAAGAATCCTATTCCAAAGACTGAGGTCTATGAAAATGGAACAGTCTATCGTGTGCGCTTGGGAATATTCACAAATCGTCCAAATGTTTCTGCATTTAGAGGCATTACACCTCTCTCTTACACAAATGCCTATCACAACGGTAAATATGCCTATTTTGTAGGCGCATTTGCCACAGAAGAGGAGGCTGCAGAGGGTGTTAAGTATCTTAAAAAGATTGGTTTTAGAGACCCTATAGTCGTTATGTGGGTGGATGGAGAGTATATCTCAAATATCGCGGAGTGGAAGAGTAAAAATAATGGTTTTAATATTGAAATTACCGGCGTTGCAGCCCTCTCTGACGATGTTAAGACACATATCTCTATAAGGAACGAAAATTGCCGATTCTCTCGCGTGGGAACAACATTTATAGTAGGCCCATTTGCCTCTAAGTCAGAGGCGGAGCTTGTGGCTTCGGAGATTACAGCTATGGATGGTAATATCGAGACCGAAATACGAGAACTCGGAACAAAATAGAAGTATTGTTCTACTAATTTATACTTTTTTTGCTATGTGGTACATTGTCGCACTTATTTTA
>JAFWBN010000042.1 GCA_017507075.1 Alistipes sp.
GAAATGCTGAGAATTCTGGACAACCTGTAGTCTGCCTAATGTAAAAACAGGGCGTTCCCCGGCCCCAACTTGTCATCCCCGCGAAGGCGGGGATCTCCCAGCGTCGGCCCAGGGCCGGGTGTACTATGCGTACTGCCCTTTGTTGAATTTTTAGTTAGCCGATGGAAATGCGCCGCTATCACGACAAATTAAGACAAATGAATATTCCCTTTTACAACAATATGAAATATCCCTGCATTTGTTTGCAATTCTATAACACGGCGAAAAACGCCTTGTTCCATCTTACCGGCTTGAAGTGTTATAGAGATTTCACTCTTCTGTCCACTCTTCATTGGCCGACGCGAATAAGAGGCTTTAAGGCAGGAGCATGAGGTATTAACACTGAGTAACACGAGGGGTTTAACTCGCTTATTTTCAACAACAAAAGTGCATGTATAATCCTTATTTTCGCACATCACATCTCCAAAATCATGGATAGTTTTATCAAAAACAACCTCCTCTTTTGCGCTCTGTTTAGCAAAGAGCGTAAATGACGACACAAGGGTTAGTATAACCACAAAAAGCACTCTTCTCATTGTTACTACTCTGTTTTCAATCTGAATATATATGTAATAGTTCCACCTTGAACAAAGGCGGCACTTTCGGTAAATTTAGCGCGTTTAGCTGCCTTTATAGCCTCTTCAACAAGCGAAGAATCAGAGGTAGTAGAGCCTTTAGGTTCGTATGTTGCAGAGGTTACATTTCCGCTTTTATCCACAGAAACCCTAATAATAACTTTACCTCCACGATTACCCGCAGGATAGTCTGGCATAGGCAGTGCGCCAACAAGTCCGCGACCTTGTAAGCCCTCATCTAAAGCATCCGTACCCACCGGATTAAGTCCGCTTGCCGTACCATGAGCCGACTCTGTTTCAGAGGCTTTTGCATGAGGATTACCCACATTTTCAGGTGTATCACTACCGCCTTTGTTCATCTTGAATAGTGCGCGAGTATTTATAGTTCTTGTCTCCACATCATTTCCGCTCACCTGCTGGGAGTTATCCACCTCTGAAGGCGTATTATGAGCAGGAGCCTCAGTAGGCTTCTGAGGTGATACCTCCGGTTCTGGCGCGGGCTCGACAAATTCGACATATATAGTCGAATCCTCCCTATGGGGTTCTGCAACCTCCACACGCCCCCAGAACATGGCTGCAACCATGCCCAAGCCGTAGAGTACGGCAGCCAATATTGCATAGTGTCTGGAGTTCATAGTTTTAACTTTATCGCCAACAAACAACTCAAATTGAGGCATAACAGACCATTATGCCCCCCTAAATCAGAGTTATGGTTGGGTAGCAAGAATCAATCTATATCCGTTATTCTTTGCTATATTCATCACCTTAACAACCTCATCAACTGCTACAGTTTTATCGCAATGCAGAGAGATTGTAGGCTCCTTCTGTCCCTCAAGGCGTGTTTTAAGTGCCGCCTCAACACCAGCGATGCCCTGCACCCTATCAAGCTCAACATAGTAGTTATAACCACCCGATTTCTGCTGTATAGAGACGGTAGTTATAGCCTTATCCTTGAGTTGATTACTACTCTTTGGCAACATCAACTTAAGCGCATTAGGATTGATGAGCGTTGTTGCGATAATCATAAAGATAAGCAACAAGAACATCAAGTCTGTCATTGCTGAAGAGGAGAAGGATTTATCGACTTTTGATCCTCTTTTGATTGCCATAATTACTTCTGTACAGGTTGATTAAGAATATCCATAAATGCTATAGAGTTAGCCTCCATACGGAATACCAACTTCTCTATAGATGCCACAAGATAGTTGTAACCAAAGTATGCCGGAATACCGACAACAAGACCACCTACAGTGGTAATCATAGCCACATACATACCCCCTGAGAGCAGTGCCATATCGACAGTTCCACCTGCTGCCGACATATCCATAAAGGTCTGCACCATACCAAGCACTGTACCCAAGAAACCAATCATCGGAGCTCCTCCGGCAATAGTTGCAAGGAAAGGCAGTCCATTTTCCAGACGAGAGACCTCAAGGTTTGCAACATTTTCGATAGCACTCTGCACATCACTCATAGGGCGACCAAGACGCTCAATACCCTTCTCCACCATGCGCGCAATAGGGGTATCTGTCTTACGACAAAGTTCTACAGCTCCACGGATATTACCATCGGAGATATAGTCTCTGATACGATTCATAAAGCCCATATTCATACCCTTAGAGGCATTACGAATTGCCACAAAACGCTCTACAAAGATAAATACGGTAACTCCGCCAAGCAGCAGCAATACCCACATAAGCCAACCGCCATTATTAAACAGCTCCCAGAGGCTCATCTCTCCTGCCTGAGTAGTTTGTTCCACAACATCGGCAGTCTGCAAAAGAAATTTCATAGTTAAAATCTATTTAAGTTGTTAATCATAATTATCCATAAAATCCTCATCAGGAACAGCATCCACACCCACCTGCATAGTGCGGTAAGCGTCATCATCCCGATTAGAATCATCATTATCGGCCCGATTCTTCTTATTCTTACGGCGGAAACGATTTGCTAACCTTGTGCGCAAATCTCTACCGTTTTCAAAATCCTCCTTGAAATATAGTCCTACACCCGTCTCTTGAAGACCCTGGTTCTCGTCAAATCGGTCAATAGTATGCGTAAAACCTCTTATTCGCATTGTTCCCGCTTGGTCTATAAGCCATGTTACATAAGCCTCTCCTGTAAATGAGGATGAAGCATTGGCAACCTGCGATTTATCGACCAAATAGTTACCTTCAAGTTCCACAAGCAGACGATTACCCATAAAACCTTGCGATACTCCAAAATCAACCTCATCACTCATCATCTGTTCTGTCTTTGGACGGTAACGCAGAATAATATTTGAACTCTCAGAAGAGAGCCAATTACTCAGCTGATTAGAGAGCAGCTCAAAACCCGTCATCGCTGCTGAAGAGACACCAAACGATGCTGCATCGGCAGAATTTTCCGACAGGAAGGAGCCTGCAATCAGCAGATAAAGGAACTGTTGCGAGCGACGCTCAGGCGTACTAAGTACATTAGCGATAACAGCCTGCATACTTGCATCGGCACTCGGTACCTCAACATTAAAATCTACCGTAGGCTTAGTCAATCTATCTGTCAGGTTAATAATACAGTTCACAGGAACAGCTCTGCTGGATACAGATGTATCAACATAACCCTCCAGAAGCGGCTGCAGTGAAGTCTTGGTTTTATAAACAGCGGCTATATTGAGTATAGCATCCAGCGGATCTCCCGACCACTGAATTGTAGAACCCGAATCTCTATCAATAATAAACTTCTTATTGAACACATTTTGCATTGTGAACAGATAGCTACCTTCTGTAATTGTATAAAGACCGTTCATCTCAAATAAGTCGGCAGAAGGGTTTATTCTAAGGTTGAGCATTCCATTTCCACGACCCTTGATAATATCGCCCACCGTTGGGTCGATAACAAGCTGAGCTTCAGCATTTTCGAAAACATCAATAGACATATTGATATTCATACTGCTATTTGAAGATGTACGCTTTTTGCTACGATTTTCAAACTTCATCTTCTTTTTAGCCAAATACGCTGTGGTATCACGGGTCTCTGGTTGCACAAATGATACAAAGTCGGCAGAGGCGATATTTGAGTTATTTGTCAGTGGCATATAGAACTTGGTATCGCCTGCCGTAGAGGCCGCAATATCCATCGTAACACCCGACTTATTACCCTTTACCGTAATATTTCCCGTAGCAAACACATTACCATAGAACATCTCATTATCCCTGATGGTGGTGTTAAGCACCTGCATCTGATTAAAGTTCGCACTAAGGTCATAGGCGATATTAGACAGATGATTAAGGCTTAAATCCATGCTCAGAGTACCCCTATTCTTATCTTTATCGAATATAGGTGCGCCCTTGAGGGTAAATTGATTATTTTTCACTGCTATTTTAGCAGATGGAGCTGTATATGTACACCTTGTATAGTCGAGTGTTGTGGATAAATCGCTGACTGTAATCTCTCCGTTCAGACTCGCACTACCTCTCTCGCCCTCCAATACCATCTTTATATCTGCGCTACCGCCTGTATCAGATATTACCCCCGAAAGCAGAGGGTCTAATAGTCCCATATTGAGTTTAGGAACTGATATTGTAGCGTAGTATTTTGTCTGTGAAGGCGAGAAATATCCACGCACAACCTCCTTATTCTCTGCCACTGTAGTAAGCGACAGTTTTGCTCTGGAGCGGCCAAAATCCCACCTTGAGGTAAGGTTCATATCGGCAAACGGAATGCCATTAACAAGTATCGAATCAAGACCCACAGAAGCATCTATCTGAGTATCCTTCAGTGCTGATTTAACAGTAACATAACCCGTCGTTCTGCCCTCTATACCATAACCTATCTGCTCCGTAAAACGAGTAAATGGAGCAAGCGAGAAATTGTTTAGGTTGAGTCTAAGCGAGTCTTTAACATTTCTTGACGCAATGCCATTAACTGTAAGGCTCTGGCGGTCTGATTTATTGGCAAGTTCAAAAGAGCGAATATCTATTTTATCCGAACTTATATCGACTCCATTTGATGTTACCGTCCACTCTTTACCTGCACTACCCACACGAGAAGGGAGGATATCTACAGAGATGTGTCTGATAGAATCCTTGCGGAAAACATGCGCTCTTGCCGCAATATCTCCACTTGCATTGTGCAGAGAGTCAACAAAGCTACTCTTTATATCGAGTGTATTACTCTTTGCCCCTCCATGAAGGTCAAAATCTGACAATCTGAGCGCACCTGCCCACAACTCGTCCGTCTTAAGATTTACAACAAGTGAGTCGCCCTTATTATTTGCGTCAAGGACTATCTCCGATGCTAAATATGGGTATCTCTCAACACACTCAGAACGACCTCGCATAATAAAGCGGTTAGACGAAGGATCCATAAGCACGCTTACAATCGATTCTGGAGCAACCTCCACACCTGTTGCTATACAATCAAGTAGAGGAGAGAGATTTTTGGTTGTAAGAGAGAGCATTGCAACACTACTGTGCTCCTCAGCCTCCTGACTCTCTATTCGATGCAGTGTGGTACTATCATAAAGTTGCGGCAGATAGTGTGCTATAAAATTGGTCGCATATCCAATAACATTTTTATACGAACTTTGGCTCTCAAAGACCATATCGGCAAAATCAGAGTTGAGTTTCATTGTGCGGACATTCTCGTTTCTATCCACAAGTAGTCTGATTATATCCGAATTTATCTGCTTATCGTTATAATCATAGACAGCATCTGCAATGCTTATCTCTCCGTCCATATCATCGAGGCTCTTACCCTTAGCAAGCACCGAGACTGCTGCCTTGATACAAGATATCGAATCTCGCTTATTGATACCTATAGCCTTCAAATCAAGACGCTCAATCTCTGCCACAGCGTTATAAACAGGACTTGAAATATCTGAGATATTTACCAAAGCCTTCAGCTGCGCTTTGACTGCACTATCTTTGCTGACAAATGTTACCATAGCATTGTCATCGGCATAATTGAGGTCAAAGAGCATGTTGTTATAGGTATAACCTCCCGCAAGCAATGAACTTACGCTACCCACAGCGGATGCATCCACGACACTATCACCCACAAGAGCATCGGCACTAATCTTAAATGTAGCATTTACAGGCTCTGACAGAGCTGCTACCCTGCTCACAGCAAGCGAATCGGCATCTACAACCGCCGTTATGCGACGCTCCCCATCCTCAGGATGTATAGAGCACTGCGCAGAGACAGTACCACCACTTCCTAAAGCGACAACAGCCTGAGCGTCGAAAGAGGATATAAATCCACGAAAAGTTCCCGTTACATTAAGATTCTCTGTTCGCTCGATATATGGCTGGATTTTTTGCGGCACCTCAAGTGTTGCAATATTTTTCAATAGTCGTGTAAACTCCACTGTAGAGACATCAAGGCTATTGATATCAACATCAAACTTTGTATGTTTCACATCTGTAAGACCCTTAATTTGGGCAGATGCCGAGAGCATACCTCCATCCTCAAAGGTCATACTACCCACCGAGGCCTTAAAATCGGCAACAGTACCGTGCATTGTAAGATTGACATCGTTGACAGATGTCTGCCAGCGCAACAATGATGGTGCAAAATATCCTACTGTAGCACTTGTTGTAGATGAGTTTTCAACCTCTACATCTATCACTACACGCCTGATAAAATCTTTATAGCTATCCCACCCTTTGCCTGCAATAGAGAATTGGGGCATATTAAGAGATGTGTCATCAGTTACTATTGACGCATCTTTAAGGCTTATCACTCCCCTATCTACCAAAAATTTGCCTGACATATCATCTATCTTCAGACCACTCTGTTCGACAAAACTGAGCATTGATATATCTCCGCTTACAGCTCCACCCTCAAACTTAAAATCATCTATCTGTGTGGTAACACCCTGAAGATACATATCTGAATAGTCCACGCCATACTCTACCTCCTTGGAGTTTAGTCGCGAGAGACGAAAATCCAATCCATTGACATACAAAGATGATATACCCAAAGTAAAACCACCTTTTTTAGGCTTATCCGGATTACTTAAACGATCTACAACCTCTTTGATATTCATACCTCCGCGCTCAGTCTCCCGAATATTGAATACAGCATCCTCAACATCGACAGATACAATAGAGAGATTTTTGGTAATACCCGTAAGAGGTCCTAAATATGCCGTAACCGACCCTGCATAGAGCAGTGTATCGCAATCGTAATCCTCAACATAAAAACCGCGAACTTTTACTCTATTGAGCATGCCGATAGTGATATGGTCAGCACTAACTTTTGTTCCAAGAGTTTTAGAGACGGCATCTGTGGCTCTGTGCAATACAAAATTCTCAACACTCGGCACAGAGAGCACCAAAGTAGCGACAACAGGCAACATTATCAGCAATAAGATTATTGTTGATAGTATCTTTACAAATATTTTCGTAACTTTGCGCACTGTTATCCACATTTTGTATTAACATACAAAGATAGTACAAAATTGTGATACTACGAAAATTTTACAGAGAAAAGATACAGCACAGCCCCAATAGGCTGTCGAAATTGACAAAAAAAGTGGAGAATATAATCATTTTAGGCATCGAATCGTCATGCGACGACACATCAGCAGCAGTTCTGAGAGACACCTCACTACTCTCAAGCGTAATAGCCTCACAAGCTGTACACGAGAAGTATGGAGGAGTTATTCCTGAGCTCGCCTCTCGCGCACATCAACAGAACATTGTTCCTGTTGTAGATACAGCCCTTAAGGAGGCAGGTATTACAATAGACAAGGTCGATGCTATTGCTTTTACAAGGGGTCCAGGCCTACTTGGTTCACTGATGGTCGGAACATCATTTGCCAAGGGTCTATCCATTGCAAACAACATCCCTCTTGTTGAGGTAAACCACCTCCACGGACATATCCTCTCGCACTTTGTCGATTTGCCAGACGGAGAGTTACCACATCCAAGCTACCCCTTCTTATGCCTACTTGTCAGCGGAGGTCATACACAGATTGTAAAGGTTGACTCTCCACAGACAATGTCTATTATCGGAACAACAATAGACGATGCGGCAGGTGAAGCCCTTGACAAGTGTGCCAAAGTAATGGGACTTCCATACCCTGGAGGCCCTATAATAGACCGTTTAGCAAAGGAGGGCGACAGCAGTGCCTTTAACTTTGCAAAACCGCGCGTAGAGGGTCTTAACTACTCATTTTCAGGACTTAAGACCTCGTTCCTATACACTCTGCGCGACTGCGTGGCAGAGGATGCCGACTTTATAGAAAAGAACAAGTGCGACCTCTGCGCATCACTACTTGATACGGTTGTGGATATTCTTGTAAGCAAACTAATCAAAGCCGCCAAGCAGTATGGCATCAGAGATATTGCCCTTGGTGGCGGAGTATCTGCAAACTCAGCCCTTCGCGCCCGCATACAAGCCGAGGGCGACAAACGACACTGGAGAGTATTTTTACCAGAGCTTAAGTTTACAACCGATAATGCCGCAATGATTGCCGTTGCGGGCTACTATCGCTATCTAAGCGGGGAGTTATCAAGCCTTGACGCTGCTCCGATAGCAAGATACGAGGAGATGATTTAGGGGCTCTTTTATCATATATTCTCTCCGAAATGTTCGGTCTCTGTACAATACAATTTTGCCGTTAGTTTATCGCATTGTATTGTAAAACTACCCTCCTCTAAATGCCACTTACCATCTTGACCAACAAAGGCAAGCTCTTTAGCATCAAGCTCAAATTCAACCGTGGTACTCTGTCCCGCTTCGAGTTCTATTTTATCAAAATCGCGAAGACGACGAGCATCCGGAATAACAGATGCCACATCATCGTTAATAAATAGCAATACGCTATGTTTTCCACTTCGCTTTCCTGTGTTGGCAACATCTACGGCAATACGGATTTTATCTCCTGCCTTAAAATGCTCGCCCTCTACAACTCGCAGATTACTATACTCAAAATTAGTATAAGACAAGCCATATCCAAACGCCCACTGTACAGACACAACAGCATTATAATCATAAGCACCCTCCATAGTATCCACACTCTCTGAACACTTATGGTCGTATGTAGTCATCGCATTAGGATACTTTTGATATGTGTAAGGCATTCTGCCTGAAGGATTTACTTTACCATATAGTATATCTGCTACTGCTTGAGCCCCTTCTGTTCCAGGAAGGAAGGTATGCAACACCGCCCTTACACCATCAACAAAAGATGACACAATTCGACCTCTTCCCTCATTGAGAATAAGTACCACCGGTTTACCTGTAGCAATAAGAGCCTTTGCCAGAGTTTGTTGATTAGCAGATATTGCCATATCATTGATATTTCCAGGAGTTTCACAATATGAGTTTTCTCCAAGGCATAACAATACAACATCCACACCTTTTGCAGCCCGAACAGCCGCCTGAATATCTACATTACACTCCTTTTCAAAGTTACCTTTCTTTGCATACTCAACACCGGGGATATATTTCACTCTATCACCTCCAATATTGCGCACAGCATCCAAAATCGTTGTTCCATTAGGCAGCACTTTATCTACAATATCCCCCTGCCAAGAGTAGCTCCAACCACCGCACAAAGGGCGCATAGTATCTGCATTAGGGCCCACAACAAGCACCTTTGTTTTCACATCAAGAGGAAGTATATTGTCTTGATTCTTAAGCAATGTAATAGACTCTGCTGCAGCATTATAACAAGCTTTGCGAATCTCCTCTCCCTGAAATTTAGGATAATCTCTCAGATATGTATTTGGTCTATCTATAAGACCCAAACGCACCTTCATACGAATAACACGACGCGCCGCATCATCAACTCTCTCTTTGCTTACTTTACCCTCTTTAACAAGCTCTACAAGCAACGGACAAAAATCTATATCATACGGTATCATCGACATATCCACGCCTGCATTAACTGCAATACGGATAGCATCCTTATAATCGGTAGCAATCTTCTCACGCTTATACAGATTTACTATATCCGCCCAATCACTAACAATCATACCATCCCAATTAAGACCCTCTTTAAGCCACTCTGTAAGTAATACATAATCTGCATGTGTAGGGATTCCGTTTACAGAGGCGGAGTTAACCATAATAGACAACGCTCCAGCCTCAACAGCTACCTTAAACGGCGCAAAATGTTTCTCCCTCAACTCCGCAATAGAGACATAAGCAGGGGTACGATCCTGCCCAGAATTTGTCATACCGTATGCCATATAATGTTTTGGACAGGAGGCTATATGATATTGGTCAATATGGTTAGGGTCTTCACCTTGATAACCAAGCACCATTTGTCGAGCCATCTGAGATGTAAGATAGGCATCTTCTGAAAAGCTCTCCCACTGTCGAGGCCAAGATGCTTTGCGCCCCAAGTCAAGCGTTGGAGAGTATGTCCATGGAATATTGCTCGCCCTCACCTCGTAGGCCGTCATCTCTGCCATATTACGAACAAGTTCACGATTAAATGACGCTGCAGCATTTACCTCTTGTGGAAAGAGTGGTGAAGCCCAAGTGTATGTAGCTCCATGAATAGCATCTATACCATAAAGTGTCGGTAGGCCTGTATAACGGATAGACACCTCATTTATCTTCTCTACAAGCGGATTCCAACTCTCAGCCTTTAATGCTTTTCCTGGCGCATTGAGTACAGAGCCAAATTTATATTTCTCTGCCATTTGCTCTAAAGTTTGCTCATTTAAGACAAACTCTTTGTCATCAGCTACACCCGAAATGCTATTTCCGAACATATCAATACCCACCTCTGCCATCTGTCCTACCTTCTGTTCGAGAGTCATCTGACTTAAAATTCTCTCCACACGACGCTCTATATCCTTATTGGTAGCTATAGCAGGCTTACGCACACTCTTTACGCATCCAACACAAAGCAATACCATAATTGCCAACAGATTGATTCTCTTCATCTTAGTAGTTTTAACATATTTTGTACTCAAATATACAAAATATTAGTCATTTACAAAAAAACAATTTTGTGATTTAACTTTTTCTTCATACCTTTATCTTATATATAAGGAAACTTATGTAATTATGGGACTAAAGATTTACTCCTCAACTATTGAAGAGGCCTCCAATTTCTCTGCGAATATCCAAAATTTGTTTGAGAATATTCCGTCAGACAGAGTTTGCGGGGTGGTTGTTTGTGGAGTGAACTGCACTATAGAGTATCATCAACTACTTAGCTGCCTCAAAACATCCATCTATAAATCACTTGGCAGAAGAGTCCCTGTAACACTTATTCCTCAATATTTACTACCAAACGGTGGGCTATCTATTGACATTTATACCCTTGAGGATGATACTGAAATCTCAATAAAAGAGTCAGGCGGGGTCTGTTATGGTGTGATTGACAATGGAGATCAATCTATGCTCTTTATCGAGGCTATTCCCGCATCAGACTTCACGCAAAGTGTTAAGAATCAGAGTCAAGAGGTCTTTGACAAACTTGACGCCATACTTACTAAACATGGTTTTGCTATAGATGACATAGTACGCCAATGGAACTATATCGGAAATATTGTATCACACAAAGACGGCAAGCAGAACTACCAACAATTCAATGATGCCCGCACACACTACTACCGAAAAGGGGCGTGGCAGAACGGATACCCCGCAGCTACAGGTATTGGAACTCAATGTGAGGGTATAATCGTCGGTGGTATAGCCTTTAAGAGCCTCAACAAAAGTGTTTATCCTATCGACAATCCTCTACAGATAGCAGCGCACTCATACTCAAAGAGTGTCCTTATTGACAATGCAGAAGATGCGCTCAAAAGCACACCTAAATTTGAGCGCGCCAAGCTAATTGAGACACAAAAAGGTGCTTGCTGTTTTGTATCCGGCACGGCAGCAATACGGGGCGAAAAAAGCATCCATACCACATCGGCAAAACTGCAAACATCTATGACTATTGAGAATATAGACTATCTTGTATCCCCAGAAAATCTTGTCAGATACGGCTGCAAGCCTTACAGCCTGCATTTTATTCAGCTTCAGGTGTTTATAAAGAATAAAGAGGATTACGATGAGGTAAAATCTGTAGTAGAAAAGGCATATCCGCAGCTACCTATAGTATACACAGTTGCTGATGTTTGCAGAAGTGAACTTTTAGTTGAAATAGAGGGTATTTTAATATCGTAAAAATATGAAGACTATTCTAATTTTTATTGTTTGTCTCATCTGTTCAGTAGTGCAAGTTGCAGCTTCTGACAGATGTCAAGATGAGGTCTTTTTAAGAAGAGCCTATCTGACTGTAACAGGTGCCCTACCATGGCCTCAAGAGTGTGAAGAGTTTCTCTCTGACACTAACCCAGACAAACGCGAACAACTTATTGACAAGCTACTGAAGAGTGAGCTTGGGTTAAAGTATATGCAGATGCATTGGGGCGATATTTTGCGTATAAAGTCCGAATTTCCAAGCAATCTGTGGCCAAATGGTGTACAGGCATACAACAGATGGATATACGAGCAACTTCTCAACAATGTTCCGTACGATAAGATGGTACAAGAGTTACTTCTCTCCTCTGGTAGTAATTTTCGCTCGCCGGCATCAAACTTCTACCGCGGATTTCAAAAAAGGAGTCCTCAGAATTTTTACAACAACATAAATCTGCTATTTCTTGGCAACAGAAATTGCTCTGACAATGGCTATCTATGCTTCTCGCAGATAAAATTCAAATCAACAAAGGAGTGGAAAGAGGAGATTACCTACCTCGACTTTCACAAAACGGTGCCGTGGCAAAAAATCAGATTAGAGGATGGCACAATTCTCAAACTATACCCAGATAGCGATTGGCGAGAGGCGTATGTCTTATGGCTTACATCCCGCAACAATCGTCGTTTTGCAGAGGTTTTAGTAAATAGGATGTGGTATTGGGTCTTTGGCAAAGGTATTGTCCATGAGCCTGATGATTGGAGGGATGACAACAGACCTTCTGACCCTGAGTTGCTCAAAGAGCTTACCGACTACTTTCTGCAACAAAATTTCAACATAAGGGCTCTATTAAAAAAGATTCTTCTCTCTGAACAATTTAATGCCAAAACAGCTCCCGAAGGGGGATATACTCCACAAAGACTTCCTGCCGAGGTTATTGTCGATGCAATCGCCTCGGTTACAGGCATTTGGAGTACATATAGCAGCCGAGTACCAGAGCCGTTTACCTTCTACCCTCCACGCACAAGAGCTACGCATTTGGGGGACGCTACAGTATCATCCTCAGAGTTAGAGTTATTTGGAAAAGTATCCAGAGATGTCTCATTAGAGAGTCAGAGAAACAACGCTATTACATCCAGACAGTTGCTCTATCTGATGAACTCTTCACAACTTGAAAGGCGCATCCGAAAAAGCCCCACTCTACAGAAGATATACATCAACAGCACAAACATCGAGCAACTTGCCACGGCTATTACTCTTCGAGTATTATCACGCAGAGCCACAGAGCAGGAGATTGCCATGTATAAAGAGTATGCAGAGCAGAGTAATCAACCGTTAATGGAGACTGCCATCGACATTATGTGGATGCAGATGAATAGCAACGAGTTTCTTTATAACCACAAATCCTTAAGACTATGAGAACTATTCTTTTAACACTTATACTACTGCTTAGTCTCTGCTTTGGCGTCAATGCACAGAGAGCTAAGTCTGTGATTTTGGTATATTTAGATGGAGGTCCTGCACAAACCGACACCTTTGACCCAAAACCTGAGATGGGTCGAAATTACCACGGCAACTATAGTGGTGTCTGCAAGACCAATGTTGAGGGTATTGAGATTGGTGAAAAGCTACCTCTGCTTGCAGGCATGGCAGATAAATACTCACTAATAAGGAGCATGACCCACGGCAGCAATGCGCACGAAACAGGACACTATGCCATGATTACAGGCGACACCTCTGGTGGTGCTGTTGTCTATCCATCTTTCGGAGCCGTGATATCCTATATGAAAAGAGATAGTTACAAAGGCATTTTGCCATGCTATATCTCGGTAACAAGTGCCAATAGTCGCTTTAATGAAGGCGGTTTTTTAGGCAATGAGTATAAATCCTTCGACACAGGTGGAAAACCAGAAGGTAGCGAATATGAAGTTGAGGGTGTGGTAAATAAATTTGTAGATCGCAAAAGGATGGACAGCAGAATGTCCCTGCTAAACAAATTTGAGAGTAACTCAATGAACTGCAAAGAGTTAGACTCTCTAAGAGATATTAACATGGAGTTTATTTGGGGAGATAGCCGAGAGGTGTTCAACTTAAGCAATGAGCCGGACTCTATCAGGCAGAGATATGGCAAGTCAAAGCTCGGACAGTCATGTCTTGTAGCAAGAAGGCTTGTTGAGGCAGGTGTTCCTTTTGTCAATGTCCGTACCACAGGCTGGGATACCCACAAAAAGCACTTTCAGAAGATGAATACCATGTTGCCGAATTTGGACAAGGCTCTGTCGGCACTAATTGCCGATTTGGATAGTCGTGGGCTGCTTGACAGCACCATAGTCCTCTGTGGCGGCGAGTTTGGCAGGTCTCCAAAGGTGTGGTGGGAGGCTCCATGGAACGGAGGTCGCGCACATTTTGGAAATGCTTTCAGCTATCTTGTCGCAGGTGGAGGATTTCATGGCGGCAAAGTGGTGGGAAAGAGCGACAAAACGGGAGAAAAGGTTGCCGAGCGACCTGTGCGCCCGTGTGAACTTATAGGCACAGTATATCTGCTTATGGGCATAGACCCGTATGGCACTCTGCCACATGTATCTGAAGGCAATCTGCCAATACTACCCTCTCTTATCGACAACAAGCCAAGCGAAGGATTACTTTACGAAATTATTGATATAAAAAGTCCTGACCATGAAACAACTAAATAAATATATAGTATTGGGTATTCTTTTTACCCTATTCTGTACTCCGCTCTATGCTCAAAAACTCTCTTTGGGCTATCTCTATCCTGCTGGTGGACAGGTGGGTACTACTGTAGAAATTGAGGCCGGTGGACTAAATATAAACAAGGCTGTCAAGGTGCTGTTTAATAATCCGGGCATCAAGGGAGAGGTTGAGCCAATCAAAGAGAGTGCTTCGGCAAAAAGAAAGCGTAAGAGGCTTACTGACCAGAGCAGCCCTCAGATAGCCGATAGAGTTAAAATACGCATAACTATTGATGCAAATGTGCCTTGCGGGTTATATGATTTGCGTCTGCAAGGGGCAAGTGGAGTATCAAATATGTTGCCTTTTGAGGTGGCATCATACCCAAACCTTCTTGAAGGAGGCAAATCAAATGCGAAGCAACCAAATATAGTAAACTCTCTTCCTGCTGTACTATGTGGATTTGTTACCCCTGGCGGTGTAGATTATTTCAGATTTTCGGGGCTTAAAGACCAAACTATCGTTGCAACGGTTAAAGCCAGACAACTTGTTCCATATATCGCTGATGCTGTTCCTGGCTGGTTTCAGCCCGTACTAAAGATTATAGACTCGCAAGGTAACGAAGTGGCATACTCTGATGATTACTATCACAATGTTGACCCCGTAATCATTACTACCCTACCAAAAGATGATAAATATACCATAATTATACACGACGCTATATACAGAGGTCGCGAGGATTTTAACTACAGAATACACCTTGGCACAATACCTTTTGTTACAGGGCGTTATCCTGCCTATGGCGTTGTAGGCAAGAAGATTACACAACAACTTGAGGGTGTTAATCTTGGAGATGCTCAGATTTCACAAAAAATAAAGGTTACAAAAGAGGGTTATAACCATCTGACATATACCAATAGCATAGGCACCTCAAATGCCGTATCTTTCTATGCCCTACCAAAGGGTGTAAGGGTTATTCACAACCCCAAAGAGGGGGCAAGACTCACCACTACAACTGCTATAGCTGACTCTCTGACTGCAGACTCAAAGGTTAAACACTACATACTTAGTGCCGAGAAGGGTAAAAATATAATTGTAGAGCTGATAGGACGCAGAAATGAGTCTCGAATAGATGCTAAAATGAGGCTTATAACCCAATATGGGAAGGTTGTGGCAACTGTAGATGACACAGAAGACCCTCTTCAGGGACTTATGACCTTCCATGCCGACCCCGTCCTTAAATATAAGTCAAAAAGAGACGAAGAACTTATCCTTGAAGTCGAAGATTTGCATCGAGGCTATGGTAAAGATTACCACTATCTACTAAGGCTCCACAACCAAATGCCATCGTTCAATGCCTTTGTTGCTCCTGCAAATATAACAGTTCCTGCAGCAGGCACATCCTCGTTCCGTGTCGATATAACAGGAAAAGTAAAACGACCAGCACATCTTATTCTCAGCGGACTCCCTAAAGGCTTTACAACAAGCAGTCTGGATATTCGCAATGCCAGGAGATGGAATGTCTCTATAACAGCTCCAAAGGATGCCGAAATTAGACGATTCCCTATAGAAGTAAAAATTGACTACCAAAGTGCTGAAGGTCGCGCACAAGCGAAGGTCGTACCTGTTGACAATATGATGCAAGCCTTCTACTATACACACCATATACAGGCTGCAGAGCTATCTGTTGATGTATCAAAACCATCGCCTTATCGTCTATCGTTAGACCTTGATATAGAGGAAGATGTAACATTTAAGATGACTGACGATGTTATACCTATAAGGGTACTTCTTGATAGAGATTCAGGATTTAATGAGCCTGTAGAACTTGTTTTAGGCATCAAACATAGATTATTTACCCTTGAGCCAATATCCCTACTCCCAGGCGAGAAAGAGAAGACTATATACCTAAAGATAAACAATACACTCCTTGAGAAATATAAAGGCAAAAAAAATCTACCTTTCTGGCAGATGAATATCATATTTACAGTCAAAGGCGAGATAACAAAACAGGGCAAACGAACCTTCCAAAATGCCAAATATCGCGAAATGACCCCATATTTTATTATAAAACTAACAAGATAGAGACAATAGCGATTTAAGCACAACTTAAGTACCGACGCTTTTTTCAAAAAGCGACACCAACCGACGCTGCTCGTGAGGGCAGAGACTGCTTGCATGCTTTGCCGAACTGCGAGGAGAAAAAGAGATCGAAGATGGCTTAAAAACTTTCAGCAAAAACTTCGTTTTGGGCGCAGTTGTTAGCTGCTTTAGACCTCTTTTACCCCTGTTTCTCTGATTTTGGCAATCCATTGTGTGTGCCACTGCGGAGCAATAGGCGGACATACAATTTGCCGCCACTTACTGCAAATAGGTGATTACCAGCAAAGGCGATGGTTGAAACTTCTCCACCTGGAAGTGATAAAATTGTGCGGACACGACCATTTTGATCGCAAACCTGAATACCTACTTTTGAGGCAACATAGAGGTAGCCTGAGGCATCATATAAAATCTGCCCTGCATCAGAGTATAGGTGGTAAAATTGCTGACCATGTGATAGTTTCCCATCTGGAGTATTTATGTAATCCCAAATCCAATTGCTGCCTTCAACACGCTTAGCAGTGTGCGTGCCTCCTGGATAGAGTGCAGTATAAGGGTCGCTTAATGAAATTTTACCCTTTGCGGAAGAGCGTGTACCATTAGCAGATATAAACTCTTTTTTCTTGCCCGATTGCAAAATGATTTTCTGCTCAGAATAGGGATGGAGTATTGTGTTTTCTGCAATATTTTCAGCTATACATTGCCAATCCTCGCCCTTAATTAACATTGAGGCAATAGTTTTGCTTTGGCTTTCTCCTTTTTGGATTGGATTAGGCCAATCTTGCCACAACCAGCGTAGTACATCAGGCATAATGGCTCGCGCATTTTTCGATGAGTGTCCACCTTCACCCCAGGAGTGTTGCACATCATAGCCGGCAAATTGCAGAGCTGAGAGCATCTGTTTATTATATTCAAACCAACTGCCAAAAAGAGGATTCCATGTATCTTTGTCATTATCTTGCAAAAAGACCCTTATAGGACGGGGTTCGCATTTACGGACAAGCGCAGGGTATTGATCAGCCCCTCTGAAAGATACAAAAGTTCCAAGAGAAGTATATACACGCGAAAATAGATCTGGTCGTTGCCATGCTACATTAAATGCGCAGATACCGCCACTACTACTGCCATAAATTGCACGATCTGCAGCTTTGTTTGATATTTTGATTTGGCGACCATCTTTAGTCCTTTGTTGGCATACCATAGGCAATACTTCCGTCTCTATAAAATTGGCGTAAATACCGTCCATGCGGTCAAGTTCGTTGCTGCGATTGTAACGAACAACATTGTTTTCGTTGTCGCGTATCTGTCCTGGACTAATAAATACACCGATTATAACAGGTATTTCGCCCGTTGCTATCAATTTGTCTAAAATATCGACCATAAAACTGCCACCGGACATTGATACTAAAAGACATGCAGGAGTTTTGCCATCATACTGCTCTGGGACATACACCGAGATAGTTCGTACAGTGCCTGGATAACTTTTCGGGTCGTGCATTTTGAATTTAAGCACCTGACTACCATTGGCAAGAACAGGGGTTGCAGTAAAACAAAGCAACAGAATAATAATCAACAGAAATTTTTTCATTTCTTGTTTTTTACAAATATGCTACTCAATAAGTCCGTCAGGAAGGACAAATTTGATTATTTGTTTGTCGAAATCTATAAAAGATATAAATTCTTCAATGGCAGGGATAAGATGGTTCTTGCCTTTGATATCAATCTCTAATAAGGGGTTAAATTCGTTGTCGTAAAAATCAACAACCTTGCCCTTTATGCGACCAATTTTTGCTTCGAAACCTATTAAATCCTCGAAAGTAAACTCATCCTCGCAGTTATCCTCGTCTTCTATGAATATCTCGTTGCCTACGATAAGTTCGGCGCGTTTTACGGTGTCAATATCTGCGAAGCGCACGGTTGCTCCGCCTTTACCTCTGCGGGTAAAAGATTCACAAAAAAGAGGAACAACCAGACTATCTACAATAGTAAATAGCGGTTGTTCCTCGTTGAAATTGTCGGGGAAGGTGGCATAGAGGTTTATGTTAACCTCGCCCTCAGCTCCAAAGAGCTTTGTTATACGCCCCACCTCCAACATACCTGCCTGACTACTCAGCAGCCTCTGCAGTCTCCTCTGATGCGGTCTCTGCAGCAGCAGCGGCAGCCTCAGCCTCAGCAGCAGCCTTCTTCTCAGCGATAGCCTGTACGCGAGCTGCGTTTACAGCAGCCTCAGCAGTAAGGCGAGCCTTCTTGTCTGCGCTCTTCTCAGCAGCGAGCTTGTTAACCTTTGCAGTTACCTGGCCCTCCTTCTCGCCGAGCCACTTGTTAAAGCGAGCCTCAGCCTCAGCCTCAGTAAATGCACCCTTAGCTACACCACCAAGCAGGTGTTTCTTAAGCAATACGCCCTTGTACGAGAGAATC
>JAFWBN010000043.1 GCA_017507075.1 Alistipes sp.
GCGCGTCGGCGTAGGCAATCTGCATCGGGTTCTTGTCGGGATACCGCGCGAGTTTACAAAGTCTGCACCTCCCATAGCACCTCCTGGGTGTCCTGATTTCGCCTTCTCTACCATCGAAGCGGCAAGGATACGAATATTATTCGCGGCCTTAGCAAGTTGAATATCATTAGCCATAATTAGGTTGTTAATAGTTTTCTTACCACAAAATTAGTTATTTTTTTCAGTTTAGCAACACAGCAAACCAAAATTTTACATTACCTGTTTGAGAATTACTAAAGATTGACCCTCAAATTTCTCCTTAGCATACTCTTTTGTTACTGTAAACGACTTAATGTCTGATGTTGGAGCGTCAAACATTAGGTCTTTCATCACAGCCTCGCAAATAGAGCGCAAGCCTCTGGCTCCGAGCTTAAACTCGACAGATTTATCCACAATATAGTCAAGAGCAGCATCGTCAAAGTTAAGAGAAATGCCATCCATCTCAAAGAGCTGCTTATATTGGCGGATAATTGCATTTTTAGGCTCTGTGAGAATATCTCTCAGCACGCTACGACTCAGTGGCTCAAGGTGTGTGATGACAGGCAGACGGCCCACAAGCTCCGGAATGAGTCCAAAGCTCTTTATATCTTGTGGTTGAACATACTTGAGCAGATTATCTCTATCTATGCTCTCTGTATTCACTCTTCCGTAGCCAATAGCACGGGTATTGAGTCGCTGGGCAATGCGTTTCTCAATGCCGTCAAACGCTCCACCGCAGATAAAGAGTATATTTTTGGTATCTATCTGTACAAACTTCTGCTCCGGATGTTTTCTTCCTCCCTCAGGAGCCACATTGACAACAGTTCCCTCAAGAATCTTCAGCAGAGCCTGCTGAACGCCCTCGCCAGATACATCCCTTGTAATGCTTGGATTGTCTCCCTTGCGGGCTATCTTATCTATCTCATCAATAAAGACAATACCTCTCTGCGTTGACTCAAGGTCATAGCCCGATGCTTGATAGAGGCGCGAGAGTATGCTCTCGACATCTTCGCCAACATATCCTGCCTGTGTGAGCACAGTTGCATCCACGATTGTAAATGGTACTCCGAGCTGTCGAGCTATTGTACGAGCAATCAAGGTCTTACCTGTACCTGTAGGACCAACAAGGATTATATTAGACTTATCAATCTCTACCTGCTCGCTATTTTGTGCATTTTTAAGACGCTTATAGTGGTTATATACAGCAACGGCAATAGAGCGTTTTGCACTATCTTGCCCCACTACATATCCATCAAGAAACTCCTTTATCTGCTGAGGTTTAAGAAGTGTGTTTGCATTAAACTCTTGACCTTTTTTTGCAGGTTTCTCGCCCTTTGGTTGGATTATATTGTTGTTTGCAAGCGATGTGTAGCCCATCTCAATACACTCATTGCAGATATTGGCTCCATCAACGCCTTGGAAGAGGACTAAAACCTCCTCTTTTTTGCGGCCACAGAAGGAGCAACACTCCTCTTTGCGACCACCTCTATTATTTGTTTTTGCCATATTATCGTTTGGTTACAATAGTATCTATAAGCCCATACTCCAAAGCCTCAGGAGCTGAAAGCCAATAATCTCTGTCGGCATCCTTCTCTATTGTAGCGTAATCCTTGCCTGAGTGGAGGGCTATAATGTCATACAGCTCTTTTTTGAGTTTCAAAATCTCACGAGCCGTAATCTCTATATCCGAAGCTTGACCATTTACACCTCCAAGTGGCTGATGAATCATAACCCTTGAGTGAGGCAGTGCGCTACGCTTTCCTGCAGCACCCGCTGTAAGCAACACAGCACCCATAGATGCCGCCATACCTGTACATATTGTTGCCACATCGCAAGATGTAAGCTGCATTGTATCATATATTCCCAAGCCTGCCGACACGCTACCGCCTGGAGAATTTATATAGAGTTGAATATCTTTAGACGGGTCTGACGACTCAAGGAAGAGCAGCTGTGCCTGAAGGATATTTGCCACATCATCATTGATTGGCGCACCAAGAAACAGAATACGGTCCATCATAAGGCGGCTGAAGACATCCATCTGTGTAACATTAAGCTGTCTCTCCTCCAAAATTGTCGGATTGATATATGCACTCTGAAAAGCACGATAATCATGCAGTGTTGTAGAGGTAATTCCGCAACCCTTTACAGCAAATTTTTCAAATTCTTTCATAGCTCTGTAATTTATCATTTTCAGAAAAAAGACTCTGCAAGGATAGTGCAAACCTCGCAGAGCCTTATTGAATTATCTCTTGAAACAGTTTCAAGACCTACTACTGCAAGTTGCGAGCAAGCTCTGCAAACTCATCAGCACTGACAGCCTTCTCTGTTACCTTTACCTTGCTACGAACATAGTCGATAACCTTCTGCTCGTAGAGTTTCTCGTAGATATGCTGTTTCTGGTCCTTATTCTCCATGATATTCTTTGCAAAGTTCTCAAGCATATCCTCTGGAGCGTTAGGCATGCCATACTGAGCAAACTGCATAGCAGCCAAATCCTTAGCCTCAGCAGCTGCCTCCTCCTCGGTTACGGTAATCTTCTCAGCAGTGATAATCTGACGCTGGATATAGTTCCAAGAGAACATCTTGAGAAAGACATCGAAATCCTTCTCGATATCCTCCATAGTAAACTTACCCTCGTTGATTGTGTAGAGCCAACGCTTAAGGAACTCTGTCGGCATTGCAAGGGCAGCCTTCTCAAGCATAAAGTTACGAACATTTGAAGCGAACATATAGTCGCACTCACGAGCAGTCTCCTTCTCAATCTGAGCGTCAATATATGCGTCAAACTCCTCCTTAGTCTTTACATTACCCTCTGGGAAAGCCATACCGAAGAACTCCTCGTTAATCTCAGGATTTGCAAACTGACGAATCTTGGTAATCTCTAACTCAAACTGAGGATTTATACCCTCAAGCTCCTCCTCCTTTACATGGAGCATAGCAGCACGCTGAGAGGCTGAAGAGTACATCTCGTTGATATTGATAGAGGTCTTGTAGCCAACCTTCTTGCCAATCCAAGGCTTACGCTCCTCCTCAGACATAGAGATAAGGCCTACATAAGCATCCTCTACGCGCAACTCGCCATTATCAAGAGTTACAGTCAGAGCCTCGTCTTTCTTAACCTTATCAACATCTACCAACTTGCCATAACGACGCAAGTAGTTGTCAGTAAATGAGTTGTGCATCTGCTTGCTGATTTTGATTTTGTTATAAACCAGCTTATCCTTAGCAGAGAGTGTTACATCATACTTTGGAGCCTCGCCAATCTCGAACATAAACTCAAACTCGGTTGAATTGTCGAAATCAAAAGCACCCTGCTCCTCTGCAGGAATAACATCGCCGATATAGTCGATATTCTCCTTCTGAAGGTACTCAAACACTGCATTTGATGCTGTACGATATGAC
>JAFWBN010000044.1 GCA_017507075.1 Alistipes sp.
GTTACAGAGGTCGTTGAGGATGATGAGTATTTTAAGGGTAAACGCCTTCAGGTCTCTATATTTATGTCGGTTACCAATGTACATATCAATTGGTTTCCTGTAGGAGGTATTGTAAAGTATTTCAAGTATCATCCGGGTCGTTTCCTTGTTGCATGGCATCCAAAATCATCAACAGAGAACGAGAGAACTACCACTGTTGTTCAGACAGCAAATGGTACTGAGGTGCTTTTCCGCCAGATTGCAGGTGTTGTGGCGCGTCGTATTGTAACATATCACAATACAGGCGATACAGTGCATCAAAACGATAAGTGCGGATTTATCAAGTTTGGCTCAAGAATAGATATTCTGTTGCCTGAAAATGCAGAATTGCTTGTGGAGATTGGAGATAGAGTTGTAGGTACTCTGTCGCCTATTGCCCGTATCGGCGATTTTGGTGCAGAGGATGTGGATAGTGATGAATAATACACCAAACATAGGCAAGTGGTTTGCCGGCATAGTTGTAACGCTTATAGTGGGAGTGCTGTTGTGGTACTTCCGCTCGGCTGTTATCTATATACTTGTTTCGGCGGTCTTGGCAATTATGGGACGACCTATTGTCAGATTTCTATCCAATATCAAGATAGGCAAATTCAGCCCTCCACGCTCAGTGTCGGCACTTTTTACGCTGCTACTTATGTGGGTTATCCTTGCTGTGTTCTGCTTAGTTGTAATACCTGTTGTTGCAGGTAAAGTCTCATCTCTTGCCACACTTGATTTGCGCTCAGCCTTTTCGTCTATACAGGAGCCGTTAGAGAGGATGCAACACTATTTAGGAGGGGTGTTTACCATCTCTGAAGATAGTATCTCGTTGTCCGAAATTATGGTTGGCTGGTTGAGAAAGGTGCTGAACTATGACACAATAAATAGTGCCTTTTCATCTGTTGTTGATGTTACGCTGTCTATGGCAGTCGCCTTCTTCTCAATATCCTTTATAACCTTCTTTTTCCTTAAGGAGGATGGACTGTTCTATAAAATGGTCTCGGCACTCTTCCCTGAGAAGTATAAGGAAAATGTTACCAGGGCTTTGGATAAGATTACAGTGCTGCTGTCTCGATATTTTACCGGACTGCTCTTTGAGAGTTTTATCCTTATGGTTGTAATAACTGTTGTTCTGCTCAGTTTTGGCATGAGTATAGAGAACGCAGGCTTTATAGGCGTTATTATGGGTGTTATAAATGTCATCCCGTATGCCGGTCCGCTTATGGGTGGCTTGGCGTCGGTCTTTGTAGGTATCGCCTCGCCTATAGATGGCTGCACGATAGGCTATACAATAGCCGTTATCGTAGGCTCACTGCTTGTTATTAAGGGTGCTGACGACTTTATCCTTCAGCCAACCCTCTACTCGGAGAGAGTCAATGCACATCCACTTGAGGTCTTTATTGTTATCCTTGTGGCAGGCTCTGTGGGTGGTATTTTGGGCATGTTGCTTGCAATACCGTCATATACCGTTCTTAGGGTCTTTGCAAAGGAGTTCTTTTCGCAATATACACTTGTCAAACAACTCACAGAGGATATATAATGGAGAGGGCAGAGGTTGAGGCAGTGGTTATAGGCGGAAATCGACTTGGTCGCACCCTCGGTTTTCCGACAGCCAATATGGAGATTGCTCAGTGTGTAGAGCTTGAAAATGGGGTCTATCGTTCACAAATAGAGATAGATGGCCTAACCTATAGGGCGATGTCAAATGTAGGCGTGCGCCCATCTGTAGATGGTAAAACACGCCTTTTAGAGACCCATGTCTTTGATTTTCACGGTGATTTGTACGGCAAAAAACTCAAAGTAACCCTCTGTGAGAAGATTCGCGATGAGCGTAAATTTGCAACAGTTACCGAACTTAGGGAGCAGTTGGAACACGATATGGAGTTCTGCAAAACCGCAGAACTATAGACACTGCTCTATCTTCTCAAGTAGCGGTGTGAAATCTGAGTGAGACTGAGCAAAATCCTCGTACGACCACTCGTTATGACCACTCTGAGGCACATCGGATATAAACTTTACGGCAATAAGCGGAATTGAGAGTGCATAGTCGCGTACAGCTATAGCTACAGCCATAATCTCCATGTCAAATATAGCACTTTTGCACTCAAAACGCTCCATAATCTCTGTTGCACTTGCGGCATTTATAAAAGAGTCGCCCGTAAATACGGTAACAGAGTCGTTGCCGGCTAAAGTATATGGGTCGGTAAGCTCAGGAATAAATCCCTCAGGTACATCGCAGTCGTGATATATGGCACGATTTGGAGCAACCACATCCCCCTGCTTAAAGTTTGTCGAGCCTGCCGCAAAACCTATAACAGCCACGGCATCAAAACCCTTTTCAGCCTTAGCTACAGCTGTTGCAACACCTGCTGCAGCACCCGCCTTACCTATTCCGGAGCAGATAAGCGTATATTCGTGCTTGAGAGAGTGTGTGCTGTCAAGTGTGGCACGCATGTATTTATACTCCCTGCTTGTGGGAGCGACGATTAGAACTCTCATAGCTGCTCTTTAAGAATCTTGATGTAACTCTCCATTGCCTGATTGGTCTCTTCAATGGCATAGAGGTATGGATTTCCGCACTGAATCTCATTCAGACCCACAATATCCTCAGTCGTGTGTATCGGAAAGACCTTCTCAAAGGTGCGAATAAGTGCTGCAGCAATATCCTCTCTTGTTACGTTGTTTGTCGTAGATAGGTAAAAACCTGTCTGACAACCCATAGGACAGAAGGATACAATTGCGCTGCCAATAACAGGGTCTAACCTCAGATAGTAGGCCATAAGATGCTCTATAGTGTGTACAGTGCCAGCACTCAGAGGCTTGCGTGCCATAGGAGCGCAAAATCTCAAATCCCAAGAGAGTACCTTTATCTGCTCGTTAATCGTATAGGTTGAGCGGAGATATAACCCCTCACTCAGTGTTCGATGGTCAACATCAAACGATGAAACAACTTTTTCTAACATATCTTTACAATCTTCTATAAATATCGTTTAGTCTCTATTACCAAGCACTCTTTTTGTCTCTATCCCAGTGTCCTATCTCCATATCCGAAATTTTGTCGCCATCTATTGTAAATCGTATGGCGGTGCGGACACTGTGAAAGCCGTAGCATCCTGCAGCCCCAGGATTTATGTGCAGTAGGTCATAGACCTTGTCATATATCACTTTGAGTATATGCGAGTGCCCTGCAATAAATATTTTAGGTCTGCAGCTCTGAATTTTAGCCACCGCCTTTGGAGCGTAGTGGCGTGGATAGCCTCCGATATGTGTCATCAAAACACTCACATCCTCGCAGGTAAAATATGCAAACTCCTCATAGTTGTACCTTACGCTGCTGTTGTCTATATTCCCATATACGGCTCTAAGAGGCTTGAAGGATGCAATGGCGTTTGCTGTCTCTATGTTGCCAATATCCCCAGCGTGCCAAATCTCGTCAACATCCTTGAGAAATAGCTTCAGAGCATCGTCAAATGTGCCGTGAGTGTCGGATATTACGCCTATGCGTTTCATTACTTGTTGTAGTTTGTCGATAGGTACTCTTTGACGCTAAATCGGGTCTTTGTCTTTGGATATTTGGCATCATCAACCTCCTCAAAGATTTGCAACTTCTCGCCTTTGACAACATAACGCTCAATAAAACCTACGATGTCGTTTATGTTGGTGTACATTGGGAAGGCTGCCATCTCATGATTTCTGTAGTTGGCAGAGTAGAACAGATATGGAATATCCATCTTCTCAAGTTGCTTGTATATGCTCTTTGAGCCGTAGAAACCAACTCCGAAAGCCGACGCCTTGTTGTATGGAACATTGCTGTCTGCGTTGCCGTGGAAAAGCATTATAGGACAAGGTGCTGTCTGCCACTTAGGTTTGCCTGATACCGAAAATATTGCACCTGCAAATGAGATAACACCCGCATAGTTGAACTCTTTAAGTATTGTAGCATGTGGCGCAGAGTTACAAATCATGTTTTCTGCCTGCAAAGCCGTTATTGCACCTGCACTTGAGCCGCAAGCAACAATCTTTGTGGTGTCGATATCCCAATCTTTGGCATTGTCCAACAGATACTTTGTGGCAGAGATAAGGTCCTCGGCAGCATAGACTACAGCCCTTTGCATTGTCGATATAGCACCCTTAAGACCCTTTGTATCAATGCCTTTTGCAAGCACCTTGCGATAATCGATTGATACCACATCATATCCCGCCTTTGTCAGAGCCTCAAAAAATGAAAGATACTCCTTGTCAGCACGAGTACCGCGCGCAAAAGCACCTCCAAAGGCAAAAATTACACATGGACGCAAGCCCGCAACACCAATGGCAGGGTAGTGGTCAAGATATAGTTTTTCGCCCTCTTTCTCGGCGTAGAGATATGTCTCTGCCGTAGCGGAAACAGCTACAGCAAGTGTTACAATAAATATAAGTAGTCTTTTCATGCTATTTTGTATATTTCCCTTGCCACCACTCCTCTATTCTCTGGGCAATCTTCTGCTCAGTAGTGTTTGAGGTATTAGGGTGGTAAAATTGTTTACCTTTAAGAGTGTCGGGCATAAACTCCTGAACTACAAAGTTGTCCTGATAGTCATGTGCATACTTGTAGTCCTTTGCATAACCTTCGTTTTTCATCAAATCGGTTACTGCATTTCTCAGATGCAGTGGCACGGGTCTGTCTGTAGTATCTTTGCCCACAAATGACAAAGCCTCATTTATAGCCATATATGCGGAGTTGCTCTTTGGCGATGTGGCCAGGTATATTGTCGTCTCGGCAAGGGTTATTCGTGCCTCAGGCATGCCAATCTTGTGGACTGTGTCAAAGCAGGCATTTGCAAGCAGTAGCGCATTTGGATTGGCAAGACCTATATCCTCAGAGGCTAAAATCACAAGCCTGCGGGCTATAAACCTCGGCTCCTCTCCACCCGCTAACATGCGCGCAAGGTAGTATATCGCCGCATTGGGGTCTGAGCCTCGTACAGACTTTATAAATGCAGAGATTATATCGTAATGTTGCTCCCCGTTCTTGTCGTAGAGGGCTATATTCTGCTGTAAAATATCTGTAACCCTGCTGTTGTTGATTATAATCTTGCCCTCTGTAGCTCCAAGAATTATATCAAGGATATTGAGCAACTTTCGTGCATCTCCGCCTGCAAAACGAAATAGAGCCTCAGTCTGCTCAACCTTAACTCCACGACTCTTCAGCTCGCTGTCCGTATTTATCGCCCTGTCAAGCAACTGCTTTAGGTTGCTCTCATCCATAGGCTTGAGAATATATACCTGACAACGACTAAGCAATGGCGAAATAACCTCAAAAGAGGGATTCTCTGTAGTAGCACCTATAAGAACTATCTCTCCTCGCTCTACAGCCCCAAGCAGTGAATCCTGCTGCGACTTGTTGAAACGATGAATCTCGTCAATGAAGAGCAACGGCGTGGCAGA